>JANXMO010000029.1 GCA_025354615.1 Burkholderiales bacterium
TTGGATTGCGGGGCGATGAACATCCTCATCTACGCCTTCCGCGAGCGTGAAGACCTGTTTGACATGTACGAAGCGGTATCGGGCGCGCGCATGCATGCGGCCTACTTCCGGCCCGGCGGCGTCTACCGTGACCTGCCAGATGCGATGCCGCAATACAAGGTGTCGAAAATCCGCAATGCGCGGGCGATTGCCAAGCTGAACGAAAACCGCGAAGGCTCGCTGCTGGATTTCATCGATGACTTCTGCCGCCGCTTTCCGTCCAATGTCGACGACTATGAAACGCTGTTGACTGACAACCGCATCTGGAAGCAGCGTACCGTTGGTATTGGCGTCGTGTCGCGCGAACGTGCGCTGAGCATGGGCTTTACCGGCCCGATGCTGCGCGGCTCCGGTGTTGAATGGGATTTGCGCAAGACGCAGCCCTATGAGGTCTACAGCCAAATGGACTTCGACATACCGGTCGGTCGCGAAGGGGACTGCTATGACCGCTATCTGGTTCGCATGGAGGAAATGCGCCAGTCGAATCGCATCGTTCAGCAATGCGTGGCTTGGCTCCGCGCCAACCCCGGGCCCGTCATCACCAGCAACCACAAGGTGGCGCCGCCGTCACGGTTGGAGATGAAGACGGGAATGGAAGAGCTGATTCACCATTTCAAGCTGTTCAGTGAAGGTTTTCCGGTGCCGGAAGGCGAAGCCTATGCGGCCGTCGAGCACCCGAAAGGCGAGTTCGGCATCTACATCGTCAGCGATGGTGCCAACAAGCCTTACCGGCTGAAGATCCGGGCGCCGGGGTTTGCTCACTTGGCGGCGATGGACGAAATGTCACGCGGCCACATGATTGCCGATGCCGTGGCGGTGATTGGCACGATGGACATCGTGTTCGGGGAGATTGATCGGTGACCGAAGGCGCAACACCCTACATATTGTCGGCCGCCACCCAGGCGCGTTTTGACCGTGAGCTGGCCAAGTACCCGGCCGATCAGAAGCCGTCGGCCGTCATGGCCTGTCTGGCCATCGTGCAACAAGAACAGGGCTATGTGTCAGAAAGCAGTGAGCGGGTGATTGGCGAGTACCTGGGCATGCCGCACATTGCCGTGCACGAGGTCACGACTTTCTACAACATGTACAACCAGCAACCGCTGGGGCGCTTCAAGATCAATGTCTGCACCAATTTGCCATGCCAGTTGCGCGAAGGCCAACAGACGCTCGAACATCTGTGCCAGCGGCTGGGCATAGACGAGGGGGAAACCACGGCCGATGGTCTGTTCACCGTACAAAGAAGTGAATGCCTGGGCGCCTGCGCCGATTCACCGGTGTTGTTGGTCAATGACCGCCAGATGTGTAGTTTCATGAACCCTGCTCGCCTTGATGAACTGATTTCACTGCTGCAGGCGCAACCTCAACAGGCGCAACCCCGCTGATGCCGCATAACGCACAACCCATGCTTGATTTGTCATCATTTCAATCCAGCGGCCGCGAAACCTGTTTTCACGGCCGCCATATTCAGCCGCAAATCTACGCCGGCCTCGACGGCCGCAACTGGCGGCTGCAGGACTACGTGGCGCGCGGCGGCTACGAGGCCTTGCGGAAAATCCTTGGCCAGGACGGTGGCCAGGGCATGACGCCGGAGCAGGTCATTGCCGAGGTCAAGCTGTCGGCACTGCGCGGGCGCGGTGGCGCCGGTTTTCCGACCGGGCTCAAATGGAGTTTCATGCCCCGCATGTTTCCTGGGCCCAAGTACCTGGTCTGCAATTCCGACGAGGGTGAGCCGGGCACTTGCAAAGACCGTGACATCCTGATGTTCAACCCCCATATCGTGATCGAAGGGATGGCAATTGCGGCTTATGCAATGGGCATCAGCACCGCTTACAACTACATCCACGGTGAAATTTTCGATGTCTATGAGCGCTTTGAAGAGGCACTCGAAGAAGCACGCGCAGCCGGCTGGCTGGGTCGCAACATCCTGGGTTCAAGCTTCAACTTCCAGCTGCATGCGGCGCATGGCTTTGGCGCTTACATCTGTGGCGAAGAAACCGCGCTGCTCGAATCGCTCGAAGGGAAAAAAGGCCAGCCGCGCTTCAAGCCGCCGTTTCCCGCCAGCTACGGTCTCTACGGCAAGCCGACGACCATCAACAACACCGAGACCTTTGCAGCCGTGCCGTGGATCATCCGGCATGGCGGCCAGCCGTACCTGGAGATTGGCAAGCCCAACAACGGCGGCACCAAAATTTATTCGGTGTCCGGTGATGTCGAGCGGCCCGGCAACTATGAAATTCCGTTGGGCACGCCGTTTCCCGTGCTGTTGGCGCTGGCTGGCGGCATGCGCAACGCTGCTGCCGGGCGGAAATTGAAAGCGGTGATTCCTGGCGGCTCATCAGCGCCCATCTTGCCGGCCGCCACGATGATGGACGTGACGATGGACTACGACAGCATTGCCAAAGCCGGCTCCATGCTCGGCTCGGGTGCCGTGATCGTGCTCGATGACAGCCGCTGCATGGTCAAGAGCCTGATGCGTCTGAGTTATTTCTACACCCACGAGAGTTGCGGCCAGTGCACGCCGTGCCGTGAAGGCACGGGCTGGCTGCACCGCATGGTCGAGCGCATTGAACACGGCCATGGCCGCCTCGAAGATATCGATTTATTGAATTCCGTGGCTGACAACATTCAGGGCCGTACCATTTGCGCGCTGGGTGATGCCGCGGCCATGCCCGTGCGCGCAATGATCAAGCACTTTCGTGAGGAGTTCGTGCACCACGTCGAGCACAAATCGTGCGTTGTGCCGGCTTACGTATGACCGCACGCGCCCACTCCGGTTCTGACCGCCATGATTGAAATTTCGCTGGACGGCCGAAAGGTCGAGGTTGCAGAAGGCAGCATGGTGATGCACGCGGCGGACCGCG
>JANXMO010000035.1 GCA_025354615.1 Burkholderiales bacterium
ACCTGGCGGCTCAAGCCGAACAGCATGCCGCCGATGATGGTCGCCCCCGAGCGGCTGGTGCCGGGCACCAGCGCCAGGCTTTGCGCCAAGCCGACCTTCAGCGCGTCCCACGGCGTCAAGGCGTCGATGCTGTTGATGCGCACGCGGCTGGCCGGCCGGCGCTCGGCCCACAAAATGACCAACCCACCAAGAATGAAGGTACTGGCCACCACGGTCGGTGTGAACAAATGCGCTTTGATGGCTTTGCTGAACAGCACGCCCAGCACGGCGGCCGGCAAAAAGCCGATCAGCACGTTGAGCACGAAGCGCCGCTGGCGCCCGTCGCCATGGGCCACGCCGACCAGCGCGGCGCGAACGCGCTGCCAGTAGACGATCAACACGGCGCCGATGGCCCCGGCCTGGATGACGATGTCGAACAGCTTGGCCGACTTGACCGCGCTTTCATCGAAGCCGATCAACGAGCCGGCCAGGATGAGATGCCCGGTGCTGGAAATAGGAAGGAATTCGGTCACGCCTTCCACGATGCCCATCAGGGCGGCTTTGGCCAGCAGCAAAATATCCAAACGATGGTCCTCGATGAAAGGTCAGAACAACAGGGCGCGGATGATAGCGGCGCAGCCACGGCATGCTGCGCAGAAATCGGCACACGGTCATGTGTAGACACATGCCCGCAAAGGCCACGGCCTAAAATCACGTCGCGTTTGGTCCACAGGCGTTTGCACAGGAACAGGTCCCGATGAACATAGAACTTGCCCGCTACAACATGATCGAGCAGCAGATCCGCCCGTGGGACGTGCTGGATCAAAGCGTGCTGTCGCTGCTGGCCGTCGTCAAGCGCGAAGACTTTCTGCCGCCGTCGTTTCGCGCGCTGGCTTTCGTCGACACCGAAGTGCCGTTGACCGCTGACGCTGGCCCCAATGCCCCACGCATGCTGTCACCCAAAGTCGAAGCGCGGCTGCTGCAGGAACTGGCTGTGCACAAGCACGAGCGCGTGCTTGAAATCGGCACCGGTTCGGGCTTCATGGCTGCGCTGCTGGGCCACAAGGCTCAGCACGTGCTGAGCCTTGAAATCAACGCGGAACTGGTGGCGCTGGCCCGCAGCCACTTGCAGCGCGCCGGCGTCAGCAACGTGACGGTGCGGCAAGCCGATGGCACAGGCGGCGCGCCCGACGAAGCGCCGTTCGATGTCATCGTGTTGTCAGGCTCGGTATTCAAGGTGCCCGCCACGTTGCTGGATCAGTTAAAAGTGGGCGGCCGGCTGATCGCCATCGAAGGCCGGCAGCCGGTCATGCGAGCCGTGCTTTACACCCGCGACGGCGAGCATGCGCTGCGCAGCACCGTTTTATTTGACACCGTGGCGCCCCGCCTGGCGGGTTTTGCCGAGCCCACAAGGTTTGTTTTCTGATGCAACACGTTGCCCCTTCCGACCTGTTGGCGCTGTTGGCCCAACTCGGCGCCAGCCAGCCACAGCCGTTGATCCTCGACGTTCGTGAGCCCTGGGAAGTGGCGCTGGCGTCCATCTGCCCGCCAGGTGTCGAGCTGTTGAACCTGCCGATCGGCAGCGTGGTCGAGCGGCTGGCCGAGCTCGACCCGACCCGGCCCGTCATCTGCATGTGCCACCACGCCGGGCGCAGTGCCGAAGTCGCCGCCTTTCTCAGCCACAGCGGCTTTGCGGCGGTCTACAACCTGCAAGGCGGTATCGACGCTTGGTCACGCGAGGTTGACCCGGCGGTGCCGCGCTACTGAAAAATCCATCAAGGCCGCAGTGGCGCTTGGTGTTTGCGCGCTGTGCGTTGCCTGACTCGTGCCTTGAGGTGGCTGCCGTATGTTTTTGATTTGTTTCAAGCCGGCCCGCGCCGGGCGCCTTGCCGCCTGGCGCTTGGCCGCTTTGTTGACAGCTTTACTGGCAGCTGCCAGCACGGCCGTGCAAGCGCAGAGCTTGCAGGAGGTTTACGAAGCCGCCCGCGGGTATGACGCCAGCTACCTGGCAGCGCGGGCCCTGGCTGAATCCGCGCCTTTCAGGGCCGCGCAGGCCGAAGCCTTGTTGCGCCCCAGCGCCCAGGCCGCGGCAGACCTGACGCATACGCAGGTCGATCCGCCCTCGTTGCCGCTGCGCCATGCCACCGGCAGCGCTGTCACCGTGACGGGCCGGCAGCCGCTGTTCAACCGCGTCAACAGCGTAACGGTTTCACAAGCCCGCAAGGCGTTGGAATCCAGCCGCTTCGACCTGGAAAGCGCCGAGCAGGATTTGATCCTGCGCGTCGCTCAGGCCTATTTCGACGTGCTGGCCGCGCAGGACGTGCTGACCACCACTCGGACCAGCAAGGCGGCGATTGCCGAGCAGCTGGCATCGGCGCAGCGCAACTTCGAGGTCGGCACGGCAACGGTGACCGACACCCGCGAAGCCCAGGCCCGCTTCGACCTGGCCTCGGCGCAGGAGATCGCGGCCGACAACGATTTGCTGACCCGGCGCATTGCGCTCGACCAATTGGTCGGCCGTCTCGACGTCGCGCCGCGGCCGCTGGCGCTGCCTGTGCTGCTGCCGCCGGTCGAGCCGGCGGCGGTCGATACCTGGGCGCAGCGCAGCGAAAGCCACCCCGCCGTGCGCCGCGCCCGCCTGGCGCTCGACATCGCCGAGCTGGAAACCGACAAGGCACGCGCCGCCCGGCTACCGACGCTGGACGCCGTCGCCCAGCTCAGCAGCGGCTACAGCAACAACAGTGCGAGCAGTGGCACGTCGCTGCCCGGCACCACCAATGCCGCATCGATCGGCCTGCAGGTCAACCTGTCGCTCTACAGCGGCGGTGAAATCCAGAACCGGATCCAGGAAACACTGGCGCTGCTTGGCAAATCACGCAATGACTTCGACGCCGCCCGGCGCGCGGTGCAGCAGGCCACGCGGCAGGCCTATTTCAACGTGCAATCCGGCCTGGCCCAGGTCAAGGCGCTGGAAGCCGCCGAGTCATCGAGCGCACTGGCGCTGCAGGCCACGCAACTCGGCTACAAGGTGGGCGTGCGGGTCAACCTGGATGTGTTGAACGCCCAGACCCAGCTCTTCACGACGCGCAGGGATCTGGCGCAAGCCCGCTACAACGTGCTGCTGGGCGGCCTGCGCCTGCGCCAGGCGGCAGGCCAGTTGGCGCCGGTGGACTTGGTCAACATCAGCCAGCTGATGCTGCCCTGACCCCGGCGGAACTGGCGGGCGCCGGCAGCGGCGTGAGCGCCAACGCAGCAATCTCGGCCGCCATGCGGATGGCCGCGCCGCGGTGCTCGGCTGCAAAACCCATTGCCCGCGCGGCCATCAAATACTGCGTTTCGTCGCTCAGCAAAGCCAGGCCCTGGCGCACGGCGGCTGGCAGGTCGGGAGCGCGCATTGACGCACCGGCTTGTAATGAGAGCCGGGCCGCGTCTTCGAAGTTGAAGGTGTGCGGCCCCATGACCAGCGGGCAACCGCAGGCGGCGGCCTCGATCAGGTTTTGCCCGCCCAGCGGCTCGAAACTGCCGCCCAGCAAGGCAACCTGAGCCAGCGCGTAATACACCGGCATTTCGCCCAGTGAATCACCCAGCCAGACATCGGCTTGCAAGGCATCGTGGTCAGGCGCCTCGGCCCAATCGCTGCGCCGGGCCAAACGCAAGCCGGCCGCTTGCACCAGCGCCGCCACGGCGTCAAAACGTTGCGGATGACGCGGCACGATCACCAGCAACGGCCGGCATGGCAGCCCGGCTGCAACCAGATGGCGCCACAGCGCGAGCAAGGCGGCCTCCTCGCCGTCGCGGGTCACGGCGGCCAGCAGCACCGGGCGGTCAACGGCGGCCCGCCATTGGCGGCCGCGTGCCAGTAGTTCAGCGGGTGGCGCCATGTCGAACTTCAGGTTGCCGCACACGCGCACGTTGGCGGCGCCGGCGTGGCGCAGGCGCTGCGCATCGGCGTCGGTCTGCGCCAGCACGAGGGCCAGCGTTGCCGCCGCCGGGCGCAGCAAGGCGGCATAGCGTTCGCCCTGGCGGCCGCTGCGGTCGCTCAAGCGGGCATTGGCCAGCACCATCGGCACCCGCATTGCGGCGGCGGTGTGGAGGAGATTGGGCCAGATCTCGGTTTCCATCAGCACGCCCACCTGCGGACGGAAATGCGCCATGAAGCGGGCCACCGCGCCCGGCGTGTCGTACGGCAGCCAGGCTTGCACGTCACCCGCGTGCAACAGCGCACGCCCGGCTTCCAGCCCGGTGGCGGTGCCGTGCGTCAACAGCAGCCGCAGGCCGGGGCGCGCAACGCGCAGCGCGTCCACCAGCGCTGCCGCCGCACGTGTTTCGCCCAGCGACACCGCATGCAGCCACACGGCACCGGTGGTGGCCGGCCCGGGTAACGAGCGGCCATACCAACCCAGCCGCTCGCCCAGGGCATGGCGGTAAGCGGGTTCAGCCCGGGCACGCCACAACAGCCGCAGCAAGTAAAGCGGCACAGCCAGCCGCAGCACCGTCGTGTAGAGCCAGCGTGCCATGCGCCGGTAGAGCGTTGCTCGAGTGGAAACGGTGCGCCCTGCTCTCGTCATGACAAGCCAGCCGCGCGGTGCAGGCCTTGCCACGCGGCCCAGGCCGCCGCCACCGCTGGCACGCCCGGCTGGCCTGCCAGCGCCTGTTGATGCGACAAGCCCGGACCCGCCTGAGGGCCAGTCCGCCACGCAGTGGGAAAGTTGTACAGCTGCAGGTGCGGCAAACCCAGCGCCACCGCCACATGGCTCAAGCCACTGTCGACACCGACCACGCCCTGAACCGCCGCCAGCCGGTCCACCACCGCCGCCAACTCAAGCGTTGGCCAGACCTCGACACGCCCCGCCGCGGCGGGGCCCCAAGCCGCTGCAAGGGCATGTGCCCGGGCGGATTCGGCAGCGCCGGCTTGCGGCAAAGCGATCGACCAGCCGTCGGCCAGCAGTCGGCAGCCAAAGTCGACCCAGTGGCCCTGCGGCCAGCACTTGTCAGCCCGCGAGCTGCCGTGCACCAACACCACTGTGGGTGGCGCAGCCGGTGCCGCGGCCAAAGGGGCTGGGTGCAAACCGAATTGGGGCGGGCCTTCAAGCGCATAGCCGAGCGCACGCGCCGCCAGCTCGCGCGAGCGGTCCACCGCATGGCTGCGCCGCGTGACGGCCACAGGCCGGTCGACCAGCCAGCGCGCCGGCCGCTCCCAGCTTGAGCCCTCGGTTGCATGGGCCAGGCCGTAGCGGTGGCCGCCGGGCGCCAAACGCGCCAGCCGCGCCACCACGGCCGACTTGGTCAGGCCTTGCAGGTCGATCACCGCGTCGTAAGCGTCGTGCGCCAGCTGCTGGCGCCAGTGGGCGAACTCAGCCCGCGTGCTTTCCTTCCACCAACTGCGCGACCAGCGCCGCAGCGGCGACTCAATCACATGGTGAAGGCCGTCCACCCGCTGCAGCAGCGCTGCAAAAGCCGGTTCGATCACCCAGTCGATCACCGCGGCGGGGTGGGCGCGGCGGATGTCCTGCACCGCCGGCAGCGCGTGCACCACATCGCCCAGCGATGACAGCTTGACGATGAGAACGCGCACGGCTGCCGGCGCTTTGCCTCAATGCGCCGCAGCGGCAATCGTTGCGTCGGGCTTGACCACGTGCAGCGCCGCCATGAACTCGGCGCGAATGCGCTCCAGCGCCGCCGGCGTGTGGCCTTCAAAGCGCATCACCAGCACCGGCGTGGTGTTGGAAGCGCGGATGAGCCCGAAGCCGTCTTTGTAGTCGGCGCGCAGCCCGTCGATGGTGACGATGTGCTGCGCCCGCGGGAAACGCGCGGTCTCGAGCAGTTTCTGCACCAGCAGCTTCGGTTCACCTTCGGCGCAGGGCACGTTGAGCTCCGGCGTGCTGAAGCTCGTCGGCAACGCATTCAGCACGCGGCTCGGGTCAATGCTGCGCGAGAGGATCTCGAGCAGCCGCGCCGCGGTGTAGGTCGCGTCGTCGAAACCGTACCAGCGCTCGGCGAAGAAGATGTGCCCACTCATCTCGCCTGCGATCGGCGCCTTGGTCTCACGCAGCTTCGCCTTCACGAGCGAGTGGCCGGTCTTCCACATCAGCGGAATACCGCCGGCCTGGCGGATCACTGGTGCGAGCCGCTGTGTGCACTTCACGTCGAAGATGATCGTGCCGCCCTTGACGCGCTGCAGGATGTCGGCGGCGAACAGCATCAACTGCCGGTCGGGGTAGATGATCTGGCCGTCCTTCGTGACGACGCCGAGGCGGTCACCGTCGCCGTCGAATGCGAGGCCGAGTTCGGCATCGGTGTCGTGCACCGCGCGGATCAGGTCGACGAGGTTTTCGGGCTTGCTTGGGTCCGGGTGATGGTTCGGGAAATCGCCATCGACCTCGGAGTACAGCTCGACCACCTCGCAGCCAAGCTCGCGCAGGATGCCGGGCGCCGACGCGCCGGGAATGCCGTTGCCCGAGTCGACGACGATCTTCATGGCGCGGGCCAGCTTGCAGTCGCCGGTGATGCGGGCGCGGTACTCGGCCAGGATGTCCATCGCGCCGACGCGGCCGGCACCCTGAACATGGTCCTCGGCTTGCATGCGCCGGCGCAGGGCCTGGATCGCGTCGCCGTGGATCGCCTGGCCGGCCAGCACCATCTTGAAGCCGTTGTAGTCCTTCGGGTTGTGGCTGCCGGTGACCTGGATGCCGCTGTGGCAGCCGTGTGCGCCGCGCGTCGCCGCGACGTAGTACAGCATCGGCGTCG
>JANXMO010000059.1 GCA_025354615.1 Burkholderiales bacterium
TTGAGGAAGCGCTCGAACAGCAACTGGTAGCGCAGCGGGTCCAACCCGGTAATCTTCAGCGCATATGCAACCAGCGAACCAGCGCCAGAGCCACGGCCCGGCCCCACCGGGCAGCCGTTGGCCTGCGCCCAGTTGATGAAGTCGGCAACGATCAAAAAATAGCCGGGGAAACCCATCTTCAGGATGGTCGAAATTTCGAATTCCAGGCGCTGAAGGTAACGCGGGCTTTGACGCTCGCGCTCGCCAGCGTCAGGGTAAAGCTGCTGCAAGCGCTCCTGCAGGCCGGCGTGGCAGGTATAACGGAAGTAGGCTTCCGGCGCCATTCGCTCGCCAGCCACCAGCGGTGTCGGGAAATCAGGCAGCTGCGGCTTGCCTAACACCAATGCCACGCTGCAACGGCGGGCAATCTCGACCGCATTCGCAAGCGCGCTTGGCAGGTCGGCAAACAGCGCTTCCATCTGCGCCTGCGTTTTGAAATACTGCTCACGGCTGAAGCGCTTGACACGCCGCGGGTTGACCAGCGTTTCGCCTTCAGCCACGCAAACGCGTGCCTCGTGCGCTTCGAAATCATCGGGCGTCGCAAATTGCACCGGGTGGGTGGCAACCACGGGCAGGCACAGTTCGGCTGCAAGCGCCACGCTGGCATGCACATGGGCTTCGTTGCCCGCCAGGCCGGCGCGTTGGAGCTCCAGATAGAAGCGCTGCGGGAACAGCTCGGCCAGGCGCCGAGCACAGTGGCTGGCGCGGGACGCGTCGCGCGCCAACAGCGCCTGGCCCACCACGCCGTGCTCCGCGCCGGACAGCGCGATCAAGCCCTCGCCATGCGCAGCAAGCGCGCCCCAGCTGACACAGGCGTTGGCGCGCGGCACGGGCGCGTCGACACCGCCGTTACCCAGCCAGGCCTGTGTCAACAGTTCGCACAAATTCAAGTAGCCAACGCGGTTTTGCGCCAGCAGCAGCAGCCGGGAAGGCTGCTTTTCCGAGCCCTCGGGCGCCAACCACACATCGGCCGCCAGCAGCGGCTTGACGCCCGCCTTGCGCGCGGCGCTGTAGAACTTGACCGCGCCAAACAGGTTGGACAAGTCGGAAATCGCCAGTGCCCCCTGCCCGTCCGCCGCGGCCAACGCGACCATGTCATCGATGCGCAGAATACCGTCGACGATTGAAAATTCGGTGTGGGTGCGCAGGTGAATGAAAGCCATGCCCGCATTTTAGAGAGCCGGCCAAACCCAACGACGAGCGGCAGCGGGCTCCTAAAATACTGGCATGCTGCCTGTTCTGAATATCAGCGCGTACCAGTTCGTGACGATCGACGACCCTGAAAGCCTGCGTCCGCTCGTTCACGCCCAAGCCAGCCAACGGGCGCTGCTCGGCACCGTTTTGTTGGCAACCGAAGGCGTCAATCTGTTCCTGGCCGGCGCGCCGCACGATGTGAATGATTTTGTTCAATGGCTGCGCGAAGACGAGCGTTTCAGCGCACTGCCGGTGAAAGAAAGCGCATCCCACACCTTGCCGTTTCGCCGGTTGATGGTCAAGGTCAAGCCGGAGATCATTCGCATGAACCAACCGGCAATTTGCCCGCAACAAGGCCGCGCGCCCGCGCTGGAGGCCGCGGTGCTGGCACGCTGGCTGGATCAAGGTCATGATGACCAAGGCCGGCCCGTGGTGCTGCTGGACACACGCAATGCATTTGAAGTCGACCAGGGGCGCTTTGATGGCGCAGTCGACTGGCGCCTGAGCAAGTTCAGCGACTTCCCGGCGGCGCTGAACGCGCATGCCGATTCATTCCGTGGCAAAACGGTGGTGAGCTATTGCACCGGCGGCATTCGCTGTGAGAAGGCGGCGTTATGGATGCGCGACGCGGGCGTTGACTCGGTGTTGCAACTTGAAGGCGGCATCCTTAAGTACTTCGAGACAGTGGGCCAGCGCCATTTCAGCGGCCACTGCTTCGTGTTCGACGAACGTGTGGCGCTCGATTCGCAATTGAAGGCGACGGTGCCAGCCGGCGCGGTGACAGCATGAAGGCCTACACCCCGCCTCTTCGTGCCCGGCACAATCACGGCTCATGTTGACCCGTACTTCACGCCCTGCCAGCTTGGCAGATGAGCGGCCTTATTCCTTGCTGGCCCAACGTTTTACGCAGGTGCGAGACACCTCGTTGCGATTGATTGAACCCTTGTCCGCTGAAGACTGCCAAGTGCAGTCCATGCCGGACGCGAGCCCTGCCAAATGGCACCTGGCGCATACCACCTGGTTTTTTGAAACGTTCCTGCTTGAACGTTATGAATCCGATTTTGTGCCTTTCAACCCGTTGTTTCGGGTTCTGTTCAACAGCTACTACCAAGGCGTTGGCGCGCAGTATCCTCGCGCTGAACGCGGTTTGATCACCCGGCCCACACTGGCGGACGTCAAACGCTATCGGGCGGCTGTCGACGAGCGCATGCAGGTGCTGTTGGCGCGAAGTGAAGGCGATGAAGCCTTCTGTGTGCTGGTCACGCTGGGTTTGCACCACGAACAGCAGCACCAGGAGTTGTTGCTGACCGATATCAAGCATGCGCTGTCTTTTGCTGCCACGACTGACAGCAGCGAGATTCATCCACATTCACGCGCTTATGCACACCAGTGGCCGCTTGGCGCCGTTCAGGCGCAAGCACTGCGCTGGTTCGGCTTTGAAGGCGGCTTGTTTGAAATGGGCCACGACCCGGCGCTTGACGGCACTTTTTGCTTCGACAACGAAACGCCGCGCCACCGCACTTTCATTGCGCCATTCGAATTGGCTTCACGTCCGCTGAACAATGCGGAAGTGCAAGCGTTTATCGATGACAGTGGCTACCAACGCCCGGAACTGTGGCTGTCGGACGGTTGGGCTGCCGTGCGCGCCCACCAATGGCAGGCGCCGGCCTATTGGCTCGCCCCCGACGATCCCCGGCTGGCACACCAGGGCAGCACGGCGGGCTGGCAGGTGTTCGGTCTGCATGGCGTCCGGGCGATGGAGCCCGAGGCGCCGGTCATGCAGTTGAGCTTCTACGAGGCTGCTGCCTACGCCGAATGGGCAGGCGCCCGCTTGCCCACCGAATTCGAATGGGAGGCTGCGCATGCGAGCCAGACGGCTGTGCACCATCCGGTCGAACTCACACAGATGACCGGGCACGCGTGGCAATGGACGCGATCCTCGTACGACCCGTACCCCGGCTTCAAGCCGCTGCCTGGTGTCGCTGCCGAATACAACGGCAAGTTCA
>JANXMO010000107.1 GCA_025354615.1 Burkholderiales bacterium
CCATCGTCACAATTGCAGGTGAATTCCATGGCAACTGCGGACCTTCAATGCAAATGACCTTTTGTAGCGCTTTCACGGCTGTCGTGTCGATTGCAGCGGCAGCAAGCGCTTTGGCCGTCGAACCCCTGCCGCTGGCGCCCGGCTTCCCGGTGTTTGCCGATGCGCCTGGCCTGACTGCAGACTGCGACCGTCAGTTGGAGCGCGTGGCAGGCAATGTGACCGTGCTGCAGCGGCGCGCGGTCGACCGCCATTGGCCGGCCGCTTGGGATGACCTGGGCGCGGCGGTGGAAGACGCTTCATCCGCGGTGCAGTTTGTCGTCAATGTGCACCCGGATGCGGCGGTGCGCGAGGCGGCGCAGGCCTGTGAGCTGCGCTGGCAGGCGTTTGCGTCTACCCTCGGGCAAGACGAAATGCTGTACCGCGCGGCCAGGCGCGCCCCGGCGCGCGATGCGATCGACCGCGCCTTGCTGCGCGACGCGATCGACAATTTTGAAGACGCTGGCGTCGGCTTGCCGCCTGCACAGCGGCAACGCGCCAAGCGCATCACCGACCGCCTGGGCGAATTGAGCCAGCAATTCAGCCGCCAGGTGCGCGAGGACACGACGCGGGTCGCGTTCACGACCGAGGAACTCGCAGGCGTGCCGGTGGCCGTTTGGCAAGACAAACCGCGCTCCGACGCGGGCCAGGTGCTGCTGGGCGTCGATGCGCCCACGTATGTCAACGTCATCGAGCAGGCCGACAGCGCCGTGGCGCGTGAACGCATGTACCGGGCGCGCAATACCGTGGGCGGCGCGCCCAATCTGGCGTTGTTGGCCGAGTTGACGACACTGCGCCGTGAATACGCCCGTCTGTTCGGCTTTCCGAGTTATGCCGATTTCAAGTTGCGCCGCCGCATGGTGGTTGACACGGCAACGGCGCAGCGCTTTCTCGACGAAGTCAAAACCGCGGTCGTCGAACGCGAAGAGCTGGAATTGGCGCAGCTGCGACAGGCGAAATCGCAGCACCTCGGCAGCGCGCTGGAAGCCACCCGGCTCGAGCGCTGGGACGTCGCCTATTACACCGAGCGTGTGCGGCGCGAGCGTTACAACGTCGACCAGGAGGCGTTTCGCCCTTACTTCCCGCCACAGCAAAGCCTGCTGTTCGTCATGAAGCTGGCCGAGCGGCTGCTGGGCGTGCGCTACACGCATGTGCCCGCTACCCTTTGGCATGCGGATGCACAGGCCTACCTTGCCACCGACGTGGCCAGCGGGCTGCCGCTGGCAATGCTTTACGTTGATTTGTACCCGCGGGACGGCAAGTACAACCACGCGGCGGTCTGGCCGATTCGCAGCAGTGCGACGCGCCTGCACCGCACGGCGCAGGCAGCGCTGGTGGTCAACTTCAACCGCCAGGGGCTGTCACTCGACGAACTGGAAACCCTGCTGCACGAGATGGGGCATGCGCTGCACAACAACTTGTCGGCCACGCGGCATGTATCGCAAGCCGGCACCAGCGTGTTGCAGGACTTCGTCGAAGCGCCGTCGCAAATGCTGGAAGACTGGGTGTACGACAAGCGGGTGCTGGCGCTGTTCCAGGAGGTTTGTCCCAGCTGCCAGCCGGTGCCCGATGCGCTGCTGGACAAAGCCATTGCGGCGCGGGATTACGGCAAAGGCATTCGCACCGCTCGTCAACATCTGTATGCCAGCTACGACCTGGCGTTGAACAGCGCCGCGGCTGAAGACCCATTGGCGCTGTGGCAGCGCATGGAAAGCGCCACGCCGATTGGCCATGTGCCGGGCACGCAATTGCCGGCCAGCTTCGAGCACCTGGCCGGCGGCTACGCGGCCGGTTATTACGGGTACCTGTGGAGCCTGGTTGTGGCGCTCGACTTGCGCACCGCTTTCACGGCCGACCGGCTGGATGCGGCGGCGGGCCGGCGCTACCGCCAGGCCGTGCTGGCCCAGGGCAGCCAGCAAGCGCCTCGCCAACTGCTACGCCACTTCCTGGGTCGCGAGACGAACGCAAAAGCGTTCTTTAAGGACTTGCAGAAATAACGGCTCCGCCGCTCAAGTGCTCAAAGCACCTCGGAAGCAAAATCGGCCAGCCGTGACCGCTCGCCGCGCGCCAGGGTGACATGGCCGGCGTGCGGCCAGCCCTTGAAGCGGTCGACGGCGTAAGTCAGCCCGGAGCTGCCTTCGGTCAGGTAGGGCGTGTCGATTTGTGCCAGATTGCCCAGGCAAATGATTTTCGTGCCGGGGCCAGCGCGGGTGATCAAGGTTTTCATCTGTTTGGGCGTCAGGTTTTGCGCCTCGTCGATGATCACGAACTTGTTCAGAAAGGTGCGCCCGCGCATGAAGTTCAAGCTTTTGATCTTGATCTTGCTGCGCACCAGGTCACTCGTTGCCGCCCGGCCCCACTCGCCAGCGCCGCCATCGCCTTTCGACAACACTTCCAGGTTGTCATCGAGCGCGCCCATCCACGGGCCCATTTTTTCCTCTTCGGTGCCGGGCAGGAAGCCGATGTCCTCGCCGACCGGAACCGTGACGCGTGTGACGATGATTTCGCTGTAGCGGCGCTCGTCCATCACTTGGCTCAAACCGGCTGCCAAGGTCATCAGCGTTTTGCCGGTCCCTGCGGTGCCGGTCAGGGTGATGAAGTCGCAATCCGGGTCCATCAGCAGGTTGAGCGCGAAGTTTTGTTCGCGGTTGCGCGCCGTCACGCCCCAGGCGCTGCTTTTCTGCGCCGTGTAGTCGCGTAGCGTGCGCAGCACCGCTGTTTTTCCGGTGATTTCGCTGACCTTGGCATACAAGGACGGCGCCCCTGGCACCTCCAGATAAACGAACTGGTTGATCATCAAGGCCGGCACCATCGGGCCGCTGATGCGGTAGTGCGTGTGGCCACCGTGGTTCCAGCTTTCCATGGTTTTGCCATGGCGGTCCCAGAAATCACTCGGCAGCGGCTGCACGCCGGTGTAGAGCAAATCGCCGTCTTCCAGCGTCTTGTCATTGAAATAATCTTCAGCGGGCAGGCCCAGGGCGCGTGCCTTGATCCGCATGTTGATGTCTTTGGACACCAGCACCACATCGCGCGCCGGCGTTTGCTCGCGCAGCGCCTGCACCACGCCAAGAATCTGGTTGTCGGCCTTGCCTTGCGGCAAACCGGCAGGCAAGGTGACGTTGACCAGGTTGGTCTGGAAAAACAGCTTGCCGCGCGCTTCGCGGTGGCCGGTGTGGGCCAGCGGCAGGCCTTCGCTCATGCCGCTGGCGTCGCGCGTGGCCATGTTGGCGGCCAATGCATCCAGGTCACGGCTGACTTGGCGCGCGTTGCGGGCCACTTCGGTCATGCCTTTTTTGTGCCCGTCAAGCTCCTCCAGCGTGATCATCGGCAGGTAGATGTCATGTTCGTCAAAGCGGAACAAGCTCATCGGGTCGTGCATCAGCACGTTGGTGTCCAGCACGAACAGCTTGGCGGGGCCTTGGCCGCGTGGACGGCGCGCGGGCGACGGCCGGGCTGGCCGCGGTGCAGCCTCAACCAGGGGGCGTGCAGTGAACGTCGGTCCGGCGGCTGCACCAGACGGCGTACCGGCGAACGGG
>JANXMO010000117.1 GCA_025354615.1 Burkholderiales bacterium
CTTGTGCGACACCATCTGGCGGGCTTCTGCGCGGGTTGAGCCAAAGCCCATGCGGTAAACAACATTGTCCAACCGCGACTCCAGCAACATCAGCAGATTGGCGCCGGTATTGCCCCGACGGCGCTCTGCTTCAGCAAAGTAACGCCGAAACTGTCGCTCCAAAATACCGTACATCCGTTTGACTTTTTGCTTCTCACGCAGCTGCAAGCCAAAGTCAGAGGTTCGCGAACCCGACGTGCGACCATGTTGGCCAGGCTTGCTGTCAAATTTTGCTTTGTCACCGATAGGGCGACGTGCGCTTTTAAGAAAAAGATCGGTTCCTTCCCGGCGGGAAAGTTTGGCCTTGGGGCCCAAATAACGTGCCACGTTGATTCCTTATTCAATCTGACGCAAGTGCGGGACCTGCGCGAGTCTGGCGCATATCGTTCGTATGGCTCAAACGGTGGGCTTCAAATGCGCAAATGCGCCAAAAAATTAAAGTGATCGAGCAAAGACAGGTCCGCTTTAACAAAAACATCGGCAACGCCTGCGAGACGAAGCCGATGCTGAAGCAGCCCGTCGAGCTGGCTGCCCGACAAGCCGCAACTTCAGATGCGCCGACGCTTTTGAGGACGGCAACCGTTGTGCGGAACAGGCGTGACATCCGAAATCAAGTTGATTCGGATACCAAGCGACGCCAGGGCACGAACAGAAGATTCACGTCCAGGGCCCGGGCCTTTGATGCGAACGTCCAGATTCTTGATTCCCTGTTCTTGTGCAGCACGACCGGCCACTTCAGCAGCCACCTGAGCCGCAAAGGGAGTACTTTTTCGAGAACCTTTGAAACCCTGCCCGCCACTGGATGCCCATGACAAAGCGCCACCCTGTCGATCCGTGATGGTAATGATGGTATTGTTGAAAGAAGCATGCACATGGGCAATGCCATCGGCAACGTTCTTACGAACTTTCTTACGCACACGCTGAGCGGCGGTATTTGGGGCTTTAGCCATATCAATCTTTCTCGATGAAATTGGTAGGGGTGCTCAGCACATCAACCAACACTTACTTTTTTACAAGAGCGCCTGACTTGCGCGGCCCTTTACGGGTGCGAGCATTCGTCTTTGTGCGCTGACCGCGAACAGGCAATCCCCGCCGATGACGGAAGCCCCGGTAACAGCCCAAATCCATTAGTCGCTTAATATTGATCGACATCTCGCGGCGTAAATCGCCCTCGATCGTCATACGGCCGATTTCTTCGCGAATCTTTTCAAGATCGGTATCCGTCAAATCCTTGACCTTTCGATCAAAAGGAACGCCACTGGCATGACATATTTTCTGCGCAGTTGTTCGACCGATACCATAAATTGACGTAAGCCCCACGTCAGTATGCTTATGGGGAGGGATATTAATACCAGCAATACGTGCCATGTCTTTCCTCTAAAACTCGGACGAGATAAACTTTCTTCTTTACCCGTCAACCTTGCCGCTGCTTATGGCGAGGATCCGTACAAATCACACGGACAACTCCCTTACGACGAATCACTTTGCAATGTCGACACATTTTCTTTACCGAGGCGGCTACCTTCAATTTGATCTCCTAATTTCCACAGTCCAACAAAAGTGCGTCAATCTCGCCATAAACTTACTTGGCACGAAACACGATACGCGCTCTGCTTAAATCGTAAGGCGTCAATTCAACAGTCACTTTGTCGCCCGGAAGAATACGGATGTAATGCATGCGCATTTTTCCCGAAATATGTCCCAATACAATGTGACCATTTTCTAATTTGACGCGAAACGTTGCATTGGGGAGATTTTCAAGAATCTCACCCTGCATTTGAATGACGTCATCTTTCGCCATGCCTGCCGTTTCTTTATCTCACACCACTGTTATTAAAATTCAATTCAATCTAGCCTTCAAGCTGACTTGAAATTGGTCTTTTTCAGCAACGACTCATATTGCTGACTCATCACATAACTTTGCACTTGCGCCCAAAAGTCCATTGTCACAACAACAATAATCAACAATGAGGTACCACCAAAATTAAAAGGCACGTTGTACTTCAACACCAAGAATTCCGGCAACAGGCAAACCAACGTAATGTATATAGCACCCGCCAGCGTCAAACGAGACAAAATACGATCGATATGCCGTGCAGTTTGCTCACCAGGGCGAATGCCAGGAACAAATGCACCACTCTTTTTCAAGTTGTCAGCCGTCTCCCGGCTGTTGAAAACCAACGCGGTATAAAAAAAGCAAAAGAACACAATTGCAGCAGCATACAACATGACGTAAATAGGCTGGCCAGGAGACAAGAGGCCGGCTATATCCTTCAACCACCGGAAACTTTCCCCAGTCGCAAACCAACCAACGGCTGTCGCAGGCAACAAAATAATTGAAGAAGCAAAGATAGGAGGAATCACACCAGACATATTCAACTTCAGTGGCAAATGAGATGACTGTCCCCCATAAACCTTATTTCCCACCTGACGTTTTGCATAATTCACCAAAATCTTACGCTGGCCACGCTCAACAAAAACAACAGCAAAAGTTACCAACATCACAACACACGCGATAAAAATTGCAGCAACAATACCCATTGCGCCCGTGCGAACCAACTCAAGCGATCCACCCACCGCATTTGGCAAACCCGCGGCGATACCCGCAAAAATGAGGATGGAAATACCATTTCCTAGCCCACGCTCTGTAATCTGTTCGCCCAACCACATCAAAAACATGGTACCGGAAACAAGGCTAACAACTGCCGTAAGACGAAAGCCAAACCCAGGGGAAATAACGAGACCTTGAGATCCTTCTAGGGCAAGCGCAATACCCAGGGATTGGAACAGAGCCAGACCCAGCGTCCCATAGCGGGTATATTGCGTTATCTTTCTTCGTCCAGCCTCCCCTTCCTTTTTTAGGGACTCCAAGCTAGGAATAACATATGTCATCAACTGCATAATAATAGATGCAGAGATGTAAGGCATAATACCCAAAGCAAATACGGTAAAGCGAGAAAGTGCCCCACCGGAAAACATATTGAATAAACTTAGAATGCCACCTGCTTGACCCTTGAAAAGCTGAGCAAGTTGGTTAGGATCGATACCTGGCACTGGAATATGAGCGCCAATTCGATAAACAAACAGTGAAAGCAGCAAGAACACCAATCGCCGCCGCAAATCGCCAAATTTCCCGCTTTTAGCGAGTGAATTTACGTTGTTTGTCACAAAATCAATTCTTTAAATCAATACGGTTTAAGCTATCGACCCGCCCAACGCCTCAATAACTGCCCTGGCGCCAGCAGTTACTGAAATCCCAGTCAAAACCAGCTTTAAAGTTAAATCACCTGTTTTAACCACTTTGACGCAATTGACCATTTGCCCCACCAGGCCTGCACGCTTCAACAAAAGCAAATCAATTTCTTCTACGCCCATCCGCTGCAGGTCATTTAAATTGACTTCCGCATTGAACTGCAGTTTCAAAGATTTAAATCCACGTTTTGGTAAACGGCGTTGTAACGGCATCTGACCGCCTTCAAAACC
>JANXMO010000121.1 GCA_025354615.1 Burkholderiales bacterium
TGCGCGAGGCCTGCAACCGCGACGCGTTTCTGGCCCGCGCACAAACCGTACTGGGCCTGCCGATCGAGGTCATTTCCGGGCGCGAGGAAGCGCGGCTGATTTACGCCGGCGTGGCCCGGCTGCAGCCATCGCACCGGCCACGGCTGGTGGTCGACATCGGCGGGCGTTCGACCGAAATGATCCTGGGACAGGGCCGGCGGCCGCTGCGTGCCGAGTCGTTCCAGGTCGGCAGCGTCAGCCTGTCGATGCGCTACTTTGCCGACGGGCGCTTCACCGAAGCCGCCTTCCGCCGCGCCCAGGTGGCCGCCGGCGCCGAGCTGGAAGAGGCGCTGGCGCCATTTGCACCGGCGCATTGGAGCGAGGCGCTGGGCTCGTCCGGCACGGTGGGCGCGGTATCACAAGTACTGGTGGCCAGCGGCGTGACCGACGGCTGCATCACCCCCGCGGCATTGCGCTGGCTGATGGAGCAATGCCTGCGCGCCGGCAGCGTCGACAAGCTGGCGCTGCCTGGTCTGAAGGAAGACCGGCGCGCGGTGATTGCCGGCGGGCTGGCGATTTTGTACACCCTGGCGGCGCACTTTGGCATTGAATCGCTGCAGCCGGCCCGCGGCGCACTGCGCCAGGGCGTGCTGTTCGATCTCGACGAGCGGCTGGATGCGGCACGTCGGCGCAACAGTGCCGAAGACGCACGCGACAGCTCGGTGCGTGAGCTGCAGCAGCGCTTCGCGGTCGATGTACCACAGGCTGAACGCGTGGCGCGCGTGGCCGAACGCCTGCACCGCAGCGTGCAGCCCGAGGCCAGCCGCGAGGCGCGGCGCGAGCTGCAGTGGGCCTGCGCGCTGCATGAAATCGGCATGGCGGTGTCGCACCACGACCACCACCGCCACAGCGCCTATTTGCTGGCGCACGTCGACGCGGCCGGTTTTTCACAGTCGCAGCAACGGCGCCTCGGCCAGCTGGTGCTGGCGCAACGCGGTGGGCTGCGCAAACTCGAGCCCAGCTTGACGCTCGACGATTTTGTTTGGCAGGTGCTGTGCCTGCGGCTGGCCCTCATCGAATGCCATGCACGCGACGACGTGGATGCCAATGCACTGACCCTGCAGCGCCAAGGCGCGACGGCAGCCCAACTCGACTGGGACAGCGGCTGGGCCGAACAGCACCCACGCACCCTGCACTTGCTGCAGGAGGAAGCGATTGCGTGGGAGCGCGGCGGGCCGCTGCAGCTGTTGCTGCCGTCTTGACGACGCGCCATAAGAGCGCCCTCGGACGCTTCCATTACCGCTGAAAACGCTTTGTGATGGGCCGCACTCTGCAGCGCTGCCCTGACCCCCGCCTACAAAAAATCCGGGGACATCACGGCGCGCAACGCCACTTGACTGTCGCCGTCACGTTCACGTTGGCACAACCACCACACGGCCGCTTTTTTGAACGGCCACGGCTGGGCCGAGCCGGCCAACAACTGCGCCGCCACCGCGCCCAACGTGGGTTGATGCCCAACCACCAGCACCGCCGCGGCGGCGTTCGGCCAGCCGGCCGTTTGCAGCAAAACAACCCCGCCCTGGGCCGGCGACAACCCCGGCTGGGTGTCCACCTCACGCCGCAGCGCCTGGGCGGTTTGCTGACAGCGCAGCGCTGGGCTGGCGATGATGCGGGTGGCCGGCGGCAGGCGGCCTTGCAGCCATTCAGCCATACGCGCCGCCTGCCGTTCGCCTTGTAGCGTCAACGCACGGTCAAGGTCGCGCTGGCCGTTGCGGGCCGGGTGGGCTTCGGCATGGCGCCACAAAATCAAATCCATCGGTCAACTTTCAAAAGCAGCGGCATCAACCGGGCGTCGACAACTGCAAGCCCACGATGCCGGCCACGACAATGCCCAGGCTGATCAAGCGCCCGGCATTCGCCGGCTCACCCAGCAGCCAGATGCCCAGCAGCGCCGTGCCCACCGCGCCCACACCCACCCAAACCGCGTATGACGTGCCCACCGGCAGCGTCTTCATCGCCACGCCCAGAAGGCCCAGGCTGCACACCATGCAAGCCACCGTTCCCACGCTCGGCCACAGCCGCGTGAAACCCTCGGTGTACTTCAGGCCGATCGCCCAGCCCACTTCAAACAGTCCTGCCAGAACCAGCATGCCCCAAGCCATTGACGCCTCCCTTGATGGTCAATTGATGTGCGGCGATTGTCGACGGACACGCACAAGAAAGCGCGCCAAGGCTGAATGGCCACCTTCAAAACCCCGTCTTGCTGGTGGCCGAACAGCTCGTAGGCTTTTTCGATGTCGTCGAGCTTGAAACGGTGCGTCACCATGGCACGAAGAACGTGTTCAAGATCTTTCAAGCAGCAACACCAGGA
>JANXMO010000129.1 GCA_025354615.1 Burkholderiales bacterium
GACAAGTGGACAGTTCGGGCTGCGCCCGAAGCGCCCGGCTTGCCGTGGACAACGCTGCGCGTTGCCCACCGCGCCGGCCTCTGCCCACTTGCCCACAGCCTTCCACCACGGTTCATCAAAAGACCTCAATCAAACGATCAAAGACTCGGAGCGAAAGATACAAGGGCAGCAGTGCCGCCATGGCATTCACTGTTCGTGCCATGCGCCATCCCTCACCCCTGCCCTCTCCCGCGGGCGGGAGAGGGAGTTACTGTTTCAGGTTCGTTGATGCCCGCTCAATCGGCCAACACACGCGTCAGCCACGCGTTCAAATCAGCCAGCTCCTGCGGGCACACCGAGTGCGGCATCGGGTAGCTGTGCCATTCGACCGGGTAGCCGGCGGCGTTCAGCGCGTCGCGCGCGGCGGTGGCGCGGCCGATGGGAATCACCGGGTCCAGCGTGCCGTGGGCCAGGAAAATCGGCAGGCCGTGGTTGGCTGCGTGGCTTTCGGCGGCTGTTTTCGCGGCCAGCGGCAAGTAGCCTGACAACCCGGCCAGGCCGGCCAGCCGCTGCGGGTGGCGCAAGCCCGCCAGCAAGGTCATCGCGCAGCCCTGGGAAAAGCCCATCAACACCACCCGGTGGGCCGGCACGCCGCGGGCGGCTTCGCGCGCAATTACTGCGTCCACCGTGGCTTGTGAGGCGCGCAGCCCGGCTTCGTCTTCGCGGCGGTCGATCACCGGTTCCAGGATGTCGTACCACGCCCGCATCACGTGGCCGCCGTTGACGGTGACAGGCCGCTGCGGCGCATGGGGGAATACGAAACGCACCGGGCCGACCGTGCTCAAGTCCAGTTGTTCCGCAATCGGCACGAAGTCGTTTCCATCGGCGCCCAGGCCGTGCAGCACGATGAGGCTGGCGCGTGGGTCGGGTCCGGTTTCGGCTTCGATGGCATCAATGGTCATGGTTGTTTTTGTTTGGGAAAGACAGCCGCAAACTGTAGCGGCCCTTGCAACAAACCTCTCTCGCTGCGGCCACAAAGTGGCCGCGCACTGAAGGCTGCGGCACCTGCAAAATGGCTGTGGGCCGCACCGGCCTGCCAACCCATGCTTTCGCCATGCTGACTTTTGATGACGTCGAAGCCGCCGCCGCCCGCCTGCGCGGCGTGGCCCACCGCACGCCGGTGCTGACCTCGCGCGCACTGGATGCGCAGCTTGGGCTGCAAGTGTTCATGAAAGCTGAAAACCTGCAGCGCATGGGCGCTTTCAAATTTCGCGGCGGCTACAACGCGGTCAACGTGCTGAGCGAAGCGCAACGCGCCCGCGGCGTGGTGGCGTTTTCATCGGGCAACCACGCGCAGGCGGTGGCGCTCGCCGCGCAGCTGCACGGCTGCCCGGCCACCATCGTGATGCCCAGCGATGCGCCGGCCTCGAAGCAAGCCGCCACCCGCGGCTACGGCGCTCGCATCGTGCTGTACGACCGCTTCACTGAAGACCGCGCCGCCATTGCCGCGCGGCTGGCCGACGAACACGGCGCCGCGCTGATTCCGCCGTTCGACCACCTGCCGGTGATGGCCGGCCAAGGCACCGCCGCGCTCGAACTGCTGCAGGACACCGG
>JANXMO010000080.1 GCA_025354615.1 Burkholderiales bacterium
TGCCGTTGCCGCTACGGTGGTGCATTCGATTCTTGTGGGGGAGACACAGTCATGACTCGCTTAACGCCATTGCCACCCAGTCGTCCTTCCCGCATAGGCCAGAGGGAAATTGAAGAATTATCCGACTCATCAGCGCCTTCTTCTCCCCTCAGCAGAGGCGAGTCGCAATTGACGCCTCGTGGAGTCCTGGGTGGTCCGCTTGTAACTAGTGCGTTTGAACGTAGAGGGCCCCCACTTAGAGCGCCAATACCGGGAATTGACCCTGGTGAGCCTACATCTAGAGCGCCATTAGCGGAAGCCAACTCTAATGCGCTTCCACTCAGCACGCAATTATCGGAAGCTCGCAAGCTGAAACAAAAAGCGCAAGCCGGCGAACAAGTTAGAAAAGAAACTTTGGAGCGCCAAAAAACCGAAGTAGACAATGCTGCGAACGAATACAGGGCCTATCTCGACCAATTCCCCTTGGCAAATGACACGCCTGAGCAAAGGGAAATGCAAAGGGAAATAAAAGAGCTGTTGATTCTCGAAACCGCACCAAAAATTTTGGCGCGCAAAAAGGCTTATGGACCGAAATACAATTTGACGGGAGATTTCAGAGCGCAAACTGCTGATGCCAGAGTTGCTGTAACCGTCAAAACCTTTGAAGCCACGCTCAACGGAATAAGCCGCAACAACGTTGCAACGCCTGCTTCAGCCGTTATTGCGCAAGCTAATCCTGGTAAAGGTACAGATTACGACCGCAACGCTCTCGGCGCCATCATTGGAGGTTTTATTTCCGGGGGTGTCCAAAAATATGTGATTGAGCCGATTTCACAGACGGCAAAATTCGGTAACGTACCAACGATTAAACCCATCGATCCGCAAGTAATATTCCCCGCGCCAGGCAGAGCAAGTGTGAACGTGGCGAATGGAATGGCAGAATATACGCTTCTTAGCGAGACTGAACACGCAAAACTAAATATGCAAAACCTCAGTAACATAAACGGCGTCAAATCAAGGCAGGATTCATTAAAAGGCCAGAATATTGTAGGCAGTGTAGTGACGCCTTTTGTGTTAGGTTTGGCGAACGCAGCCCGATTCTTTTATT
>JANXMO010000175.1 GCA_025354615.1 Burkholderiales bacterium
CGCCGCCACCACCACCGCCCAAGGTGGAGAAAATTCGTGAAATTCCCAAGCTGCGACAGGCGCCTCCACCACCGGCCTTTGTACCGCAGCCCGACGTCAAGCCAGCGGCCGCGCTGCCCGCACCGGTGATTCAAACGGTGCAGGCCGAGGTGCCGAAAGAGCCGGCGGCGATCGCAGCACCTCCAGCGCCCGCGCCGACACCCGCCGCGCCGGCGGTCGTCAAGCAGGAAGTCAGCCTGGCCTGCCCCGGCTACCAGCAGGTGCTTGCGCAAACGCTGGAAGACGCCTTCGACCGCGTCGGCATCACCGGCACCGTGCGAACGCTGCTCAAGGTGCGCGGCTCGCAAGTGATCGAAGCCGTGCCGCAATCCGGCCCGAAGGAGTACTACAAATACGTGCAGACCGCCGTCAAACGCATGCGCTGCTCGGCCGGCGGCGCCGATGAGGTGCTGGTTTCGCTGGATGTTCAGTTCAGCAGGTAAGCCGCCCCTGGGCTGCGGCCGCCAAACCCTTCACGGCCCAGGAAAACCCGCATGCAAGCCGGCGGGGCGGGCATCTGCATCCTCAACCCTTGGGCCGTGGTGCAACAGCGTTCCGGCCCCTGATCTGCGCACTCGGCGCAAGCGCGTCAACGCCCACCGCAGCGCATGCGTTGGTGGCGCGAGGCCGTTCAAGCACCGTCAAGGGCGCTGTCTTGAAGGCCTTGATCGATGGCAACCCGTTGCTGGCGATCTTTCGCAACAAATCCCCTTCCGGAGAACGACTCAATGAAAAACGAATTAATTGCCTTGGCCATTGCCTTCGCCGCTGTCGGCGCACACGCTCAAGCTGGAACAGCCGTCAAAGAAGCCGGCAAAGCCACCGCTGAAACGACCAAGCAAGGCGTTGAGAACGTCAAGGCTGCAACCAGCAGTGAACCTGAAAAGACGGTGCATCAGGTCAAAGCCAAAGTTCACAAAGCCAAGGCAAAGCATGCGGGCGAAGCATCGAAAGACGCCGCCAAGGAAGCTGTCAAGTAAGAGACGTTGCCGAGTTAAATCACACACCAAAAAAAATAGCGCTCCTTGGAGCGCTATTTTTTTGGGACCAACGCCCTGACGTGCCGTCTGCGCTGGCAGGGCCGCCTGGGCCTGAGTTCAGTCGACTGCAAAGCAATAAAAATATCCCGCCCCACCGGTGCTGACGAGATTGGCCTGGCTGCAGCCACGGCTGGCGTGAGCGGCGTTCCACGAGGTGTTGCCGCCGCCAGTGCGGTCGAAGTGGCCGAGTTGGGCCGAGCCGTCTGCTGCGCTGCTGGTGAAGTTTTTGCAGGTGTGGTCGGCCGCGTCGGAATAAGCGCGGCCGTCGGGCTGCGAGCCGGTGAGGATGTCGTGCTCGTTGGGCTTGTCGCCAGCTCGTTTGACGGGCTCGTTTTTTTCGGTGAAAGCGGTGGCCCAGCTCAGGTTGTTGCCCAGCCTTGCCAGTT
>JANXMO010000194.1 GCA_025354615.1 Burkholderiales bacterium
GACAAGGTGAGGTCAACCCCGGAATATATTTCCGGGTAACTGTGCGTGAATGTTTTGCTGGCCTCGACATTTTTCGCTGGCAACCCCACGGATTCGCGGATGAAATTGATTCCTTTTTTAATGGATTGCGGAGGGCTGGAACCCTCTTCTCTGAAATAGTTCATCGAAAGGTCCGCGATGGCCAATTTCGCGTCCTGCGCCGTCAAGCCGGGCGCTGACCATGGCACCCTGGCCTGCTCCGCACCGTACTTCGTGGACAAAGCGGCGTCCGACGAAGAGCCGGAGGTGCCACTCATGACGGGCAAACCCATTGCGTCGCGCACCGCGGTTCCTACGTCTTTGGAAAGATCCATGCCGGTCGGCGTTCTCGTGGAATGCGTGCCCGAGCGATTGGCATCCAATCGATTCGCGGCGCGGTAATCAACGCGATCCTTTATTTTCAGGCGGCCGGCAAGCACTTGCCCCGTTTGAGCGGCTTCAAAACCAGCTTTCGATTGCTCACGCGTGAAGGGCCCTTCTTCGCCCTTGACCATCATCGAAAAAGCGCTTTTGGAAGACTCTGACAATTTGAGCCCGCGCGCGCCGTGAAAAGGCGAACCCTCGGCGGGCGCCTGTTTGCCAGCCGCTTCTTCGCCCAGCACGGCCCGGTCCAGCTTGCCGAAATTGTTTTCGTTTTTCCACAAACCACGCTCCAAATGGCCCATCCATGCCGTCTGCTTGAAAACAGTCGAGTGGGTGTTGTTCAAACCCTCAGCCGTTTTCTTCAACATGTTCTGTTCTGCGCCAATGTGCGTCAGGAAAGATTCAGCCCTTGACTGGAGATGCTCTGGAGAGTCGTACGAATTGTTGGAAATCGTTTGTTCCAGGAATTCCTTGACGACGCTGGGCGTCTGCGCATCGATTTGATAGGCCTTTCCGGCCACAGTGGCCTGGCTTTGCGGCAACTGGGTTTTCAATAGATTCAAGTCGGCGCGTGGCGCAGAGGTTTTTTCAACACTCCCGTTTCTTGGTGATAACGGGCTGTCGTTATTGAAAACGGGCTTGTCTCTTTTGTTGAAAGAACCGGCAGACCGCTCCAAGCCGCGAGGGGAGACAGGGGTGTTGACGTTTAAGGATTTAAGCTGATGGCTCGGGGGAGGGGCGGTGATTTTCAGGCGGCTCATGGGGGTCTCCAGGGGCTGTGCATGGATTGAGCCCGAATCAAGCGCCTGCTTTCAGAGCCACGCGAACGACTTCACTAAAAACCGAAGTTGTCGCCTTTTCATGTGGGTAAACCTTCTCGAAGGTTACGGTTTTTGTCCGTCACAGCCGCAGGGTCTACCAATCATCTTTGACGCCTTGCGCCGTGCGCCGGGAACGCTGCCCCCGTGCAGTCAGCCAAGCCGTTGCGCTGGCGGCCACCACAACCGCCACTGTCAGGCAAGCCAGCTCAAGAGCCGGCAGATGCAATGGCATCGTCCAGTGAAAGCTTTGCGGGTTGACGACCTTGACCAACACCGCACTGACCGCGATGCCCAGTGCCAACCCGAGCAGCGCGCCCGCTGCCGTCCACACGGCGCCTTCGGCCGCCACCAGCCCGAGCAATTGGCGCGGCGTCAAGCCCAGGTGCGCGAGCACGCCAAATTCCTTGCGACGTGCCAAAACCTGCGCTGAAAAGCTGGCCGCAATGCCGAACAGGCCGATGGCAATGGCCACCGCCTGCAACCAGTAAGTGACCGCGAAGCTGCGGTCGAATAGACGCAGCGACAGGGCGCGGATGTCGCCCGGCGAGGTGAATTCCAGCGCCGTGCCACTGGCGCCGGCCGGCTCGCCCGCGCGGCGCCGCAACTGTGCCTGCAAACCAGCCACATCGGCACCTGGGGCCAGCCACAAGGCAAGCGTGTCGACGCGGTTGTCGCCGCTCAGGCGCACGTAGTCGCCCTGGTCCAGGGCGATGGCGCCAAACTGGCGGGCGTAGTCACGCCACAGGCCGCGCACGTAGACGTTGGCACGGCCTGCGCCCGCGGTGGGCAACGGCAATGCCAGCCGCGCGCCTGGTGCCAAGCCGTACAGCAGGGCCATGGCCTCGCTGAGGTAGACGGCCGGCGTGCCGTCGGCCGCTGGCGGCAACAGCGGGCCGGCCAACGGCAACGCCGCAGCCGGGTCGTTCAGCGGGCGTGCGATCAAGGCCACGGCGGGGTGCGTTGCGTCCCATTGCAGCAACACCACGCGTTGCGCTTCAACGCGCCGTACGCCGGGCTGTTCAGCAGCAGCGCTGATCACGGCCGCGGGCAGCGCCGCGCTGCCGCCCAAGTCGTTGGCGTTGTCCTGGCTGTTGCGGGCGGCGCCAGCACCGCTGTTTTGCCCGGCGGTGCGAACGTACAGGTCGGCCGGCAGCAGCACGTCCAGCCATTCAATGATGGCGCTGCGGAAACTGCCCACCATCACGGTCAGCGCCACCGCCAGGCTCAAGCTGGCGACGACGCCCGCCACCGCAATGGCGGCCGCCTGGCGCTGATGGCGTGCCCGTTCAACGGCCAGCAACAGCAAGGCGCTACGCGGCCGCGGCGCCAGCCAAAGCAGCCCCGTGAGAACCTGCGGCATGCAGGCCATGCCGCCGGTCAGTAGCAGCGCAATGGCCGCGTAAGCGCCCAACGGCAGGCCATTGACCGGCGGCGCAAAGCACAGGGCCGTTCCCAGCACCAGGGCGCGTGGGCCCCAACGGTTGTGGCGGGCCGCGGGAGCCCAGGCGCCCGACCCGCTTTTGAGCGTTTGCGCCGGCGCAATGCGCCGTGCCGCCTGGGCCGGCAGCCAAGCGCCTGCACAGGCGGCCGCTACGCCCAGAAGACCGTAGGCGGCCGCGGCCCAGGCGTTGAAATGCAGTGTTGCAGCGCCGCCGGGAAAGTAGCCGCCGCCCAGGTCTGCACCGATGACGCGCAGCGCCAGTACGGCCAGCGAGGCGCCCAGCGCCAATCCAAGGCCGCTGCCCAGCAGGCCAAGCACCAAAGCGTCCAGCAGCACCAGCCGCAGCCGTTCGGCCGGCGTCAGGCCCAGCACGCCGAGCAGTGCCAGCTCGGGCAGGCGCCTGGCCACCGACAGAGAAAAGACCGAGAACACCAGGAAAGTGCCCGTAAAAAGCGCCACCAGCGCCAACGCCATCAGGTTGACGCGGTAGGCGCGCGACAGCATGGAGCTGCGTTGGGCCGCCTCGCCCGGCGTGTCGACATAGACACCTTGCGCCGCAAAATCTCCCAGTCCGAGGGATTGAATGACTTGCTCGCGGTCGGCACCGGCCACCAGCCGCACGTCGATGGCGCTGAGACGGCCGACGGCGCCGAATGCCGCCTGGGCGCCGGCGATGTCCATCACCGCCAACGGCGCGCCGGGTGCCGCCAGGTGGCCGCGGACCCGCCAATGCCCCTGGCCCTGGGGCGTTTGCAGCGTGACCTGTGCGGGCGCGCCCAGTTCGCGCGAGGCGCTGGCGTTCAGAGCCAGGGCGCCCGGGTCCAGCGCATCGAGCCGGTCGGCGCCCG
>JANXMO010000211.1 GCA_025354615.1 Burkholderiales bacterium
TGGGCTTTGGCCTTGTACCGCGCCGAAGACTATCGCCGCGCCGGCCTGCCGATGCTGCCGGTCACACACGGGGCCGAGCTCACCCGGCTGCATGTTTTGCTTTACACGCTGGTGCTGTTCGCCGCCACTTTGTTGCCGTTCATCTCCGGCATGAGCGGCCTGTTCTACCTCGTCGCGGCGCTGGTGTTGGGAGCTGGTTTCACCGCTTACGCGTGGCGGTTGTGGCGCCATTATTCCGATGCGCTGGCGCGCAAGACCTTTCGTTTTTCGCTCTGGCACCTTTCGTTGTTGTTTGCTGCCTTGCTGATCGATCATTACCGGGGGCTGTTGTGGTGAAACCCTTGCTTTCGCCGTTGCCGACGGCGCTGAAAAGACGAGCCGGTTTGCTGGCGCTCGTGGCCATGGCGGCTTGGCCGCTGGCCGCTTGTGACCGCCAAGACCGTTCCTCGGCCGAGGCCAGTTCGCCCATGTTCAATGGTGTCGACATCACCGGCGCTGAATACGCCCGCACCCTGGCGTTGCCCGACGTTGACGGCAAGCCGCGCACGCTGGCCGACTTTGCCGGCAAAGTCACCGTGGTTTTCTTCGGCTACACCCAATGCCCCGATGTGTGCCCGACCACGATGGCGGAGCTGGCGAATGTCAAGAAACAGCTGGGTGATGCGGGCCGCCGCGTGCAGGGCGTTTTCATCACGGTTGACCCGGAACGCGACCGGCCGGAAGTTTTGAAAGCATACCTGGCGAACTTCGACCCGAGCTTCATCGCGCTGCGGGGCAACGCTGCCCAAACCGAAGCCACGGCCAAAGAGTTCAAAGTGTTCTATGCCAAGGTGCCTGGCAAGGTCGACGGCAGCTACACGGTCGACCACACCGCCGGCAGTTATGTATTTGATACACAGGGCCGGGTGCGGCTTTTCATTCGCTACGGCAGCCCACCCAGCGCCTTGGCGGCAGACCTCAAAACGCTGCTGGCGGCTTCCTGACCGCATCACAACAGCGGCGCCGAGCACCCCCGCCTGGCGTGAACCAGACGCGGCAGCAGCAGCGTCAGGCGACCGAGCCCAGCGCCTTGCGCATTTTCTTCATGGCGGCCACCTCGATTTGCCGAATGCGCTCGGCGCTGACGCCGTATTCGTCGGCCAGGTCGTGCAAGGTCATACCGCCTGAACTGTCATCATTGACCTTGAGCCAACGCTCTTCGACGATGCGGCGGCTGCGGTCATCCAATGCATCCAGGGCCAGCAAAATGCCGTCACCCGCCAGCCAGTCGCGCCGCTGGGCTTCCAGCACCTGGGTGGGTTCGCTGCCTTCGTCCTTCAAATAGGCAATCGGCGCGTAGCTTTCTTCGCCGTCTTCGTTCAACGGCTCCAGCATCACGTCGCCACCCGACAGGCGGGTTTCCATCTCCAGCACGTCTTCGCGTTTGACGTTGAGCGTCTTGGCCATCGTGTCGACTTCACCCTGCGTCAACGTGCTGCGGTGCGTGTCGGCCTCGGCCGCGTCGTCTTTCAAACTCTGCTTCATCGAACGCAGATTGAAAAACAGCTTGCGCTGCGCCTTGGTAGTGGCCACTTTCACCATGCGCCAGTTTTTCAGAATGTACTCGTGGATTTCGGCCTTGATCCAGTGCATTGCATAGCTGACCAGACGCACGCCTTGCTCCGGATCAAAGCGCTTGACGGCTTTCATCAAGCCGATGTTGCCTTCCTGGATCAAGTCGCCATGCGGCAGGCCGTAGCCCAGGTACTGACGCGAGATCGACACCACCAGGCGAAGGTGGGACAACACCAGTTGACCCGCTGCTTGCAGGTCGCCGCTAGTGCGCAGCTTTCTAGCCAACGAGACTTCTTCGTCATGCGTCAGCAGCGGCACGCGGTTGGCAACTGAAATATAAGCATCCAGGTTGCCCAACGAAGGCACCACAGCCCAAGGGTCACGCAGACGCAAAGCAGAGGAGGTAGGTGTGTTCATAGAAGACGTAGACATGCCGAATCTCCTTTGGTTCCAAGAATATTAGCACTCTCGGTTCGAGACTGCTGGCGGGCACTGCCTGAAGAGTTTTTTACTTTTATAAAAGACGCTTGGCCTCGATTTCGCAACATCCGCCATTCAAGACATCACAGGGCAAGCCGAAAACCCGGGTATGCATTGCCCTGCACCGTCACCTGTTTGCCCTCATGGTTTCTGCCCTGCGTCAACGTGCTAGTGCGGCCCAGCCTGCGGTTGAACCAACCGGCGTGAACGACCGGCCGCGTGCGCAACATGGCGCGGCGCAACGCCATCGCCGGCCCTGGCTGCGCCGGACGGGGTTGCTTGCTTCAATGGGGGCGGCGATGGCGGCTTCTGCCATCGGCGGCGCCTGGCTGGTGCGGGTGCCATCGTCGGGGGTTGCCCAGCCAGGGCCTGCGACCCTGGCGGCCGCCGCCACTGCGGCATCGTCAACAAGCGGTACGGTTTTGCATGCTGATGCCGCGTCGGCTGCAACAGCTGACCCTGTCGCCCTGGTGGCAGCAGTTGATTCGGTGCATGCAGCCGCCAGCGCCACGCCAATGGCCGCGTCGAGTGCTCACGAAAACCCGCTTCCATCTGAGAGCATCCCTGCAGCCCATGCGCCGGCCGCGCCAGTGGCACATCCAGCTGAGCGAGTGGCCGCGGCGTCGGCGGTGGCTGAAACCGTGCGCCTGGCGCCAGCGCCGGCGGCGGAGGATGTGACTTTCGGCCTGGACATCAATGGCGACGGCCTGCCCGATTCACTTGAGCGCTTCGTCCGCAAGACCCTCAATGCGCCGGCCACTCGCATGGCCGCGCGGCACTACTACCGGATAGCGCTGCCGTTGGCGACCCGTGCGCAACAGGGCGAAACCTTGGCGCATGCTGACAAGCAGTCGGTTTTCAAAGCGGCAGAGTGTTATTGGCTGGCGGCGGCGGAAGACAACATCGAGGACCCGCCGAACCTGAACGACCGCGCCGCCTTGATCGGCTCCGCCGCCGCAGACCGCATGCTGGCACTGGCCGAAGCTTTGCAGGGCTTCAACTACCGGCTCAGCACCGGCAAGCGAATGTCCTGCAGCTAAGGCCGCGCTTCAAAAATTCCGTACGCCGATTTTGAGCATCACGCGCAGGTATTCGAGGCGGGCATGCAATTCAGCCATTTCGTGAAGCAAATCTTCCCAGGTGGCCTGTGTGTGGGCCGACGCGGCTGACGGGTGCGTTGGGGGAATGCCAGCGGGAGGAAACGTGTCCATGGGTGACTGCTCAGGTGGGTTGCACGAGCCACCATCGTCATCCCGCGCGCCGCGCAGGGCAATCCCGCGAATCGGGTGCCGCTACGTGACAATCCAGTCGCTGCGCCCCGTTCAACTGCGCACCGGAGCGTTTTGTCGTGGTCCTTAGCACCCCTTTTTTCAATTTCCTCAATCGGTGCTTGGCGCCGTGGCTGTGTGCTGCCGCCAGCTTGCTGTGGCCGGCAGCGAATGCAGCTGAACCGCTGTTCAAGATGCCCCACGTCAACGCCGAACTGGTGGCCGCCCGTACGGCCATTCGCGCCGGTGAAACGTTGACGATCGCCTTGCGGCTGCAACACCAGCCGCAGTGGCACACCTACTGGCGCAATCCGGGTGATTCCGGTTTGCCGACTGCGGTTGACTGGCAGATTCCCGCTGGCGCCAAGATGGGCGCCATTGAATGGCCTGCACCCAAGCGCTTGCCGGTCGGCCCGCTCGTCAATTACGGATATGAAGGCGAATTGCTGTTGCCCGTGCAGTTCAGCGCACCGGCCAAGGTGGCGGCCGGCAGCACTTTGACCTTGCGTGCGCAGGCGCGTTGGCTGGTGTGCAAGGACATTTGCGTGCCGGAAAGCGCCGCGCTGACATTGCAGCTGCCGGTGGTTGACGCGACAACCGAGCCAGGCGCCACGGCGCAGTGGCCTGCCCTCGAGCGCATTGCCGCGCAGCAGCCGCAGCCGCTGGATGCGTCGGCCTGGGCCGCCGAATTGCAGCACGCCGGCCGCCAATTGCTGTTGACGCTGACGCGCAAGGCAAGCGCCGGGGCCGCCTCTGCCGCCGTGGCTGCGACCCCTTTGGTGCCGCCGTCGCTCGAAGTGTTCCCTTACGACGAACGCGTCATCGAGCCGGCACGGCATGAGGTGTTCCGCACGCCGCAGGGTTACGCCATTCGGCTGGCGTTGGCTGACGCCGCCGCGCCGCCGCCGGTGTTTTCGGGCGTCGCCGTGGCGGCGGGCGTCGCGTCGCCATGGGGCGCTGGGAAGCCATTGGCAGCGGAATTCAATGCCACCGTTCGCAGCGTGGCGTCGATCGTCTTGCCGCCAGGCGCAGTGGCGATGACTTTGCCTGTGGATGCCAATAAGGCATCCCCGGAAGCCGTTGCCAGCTCCGGTGTGCTCGCCGCCCTGACGTTGGCCGTCGTCGGCGGTTTGGTGCTCAACCTGATGCCCTGCGTTTTTCCGGTGTTGTCGATCAAGCTGCTGAGCCTGGCGCAGCACGACCTGGCCCCCGCCGTGCGGCGTCAGCATGCGTTGTTGTACAGCGCCGGGGTGGTGCTGACATTTCTGGCTTTGGCCGGTGTGCTGCTGGTGCTCCAAGCCGGCGGCCGGGCGCTGGGATGGGGCTTTCAGCTGCAAGAGCCGGGAGTGGTGTTCGTGCTGGCTTTGCTGTTTTTTGCAATGGCCTTGAATTTGGCCGGGGCGTTCGAATTTGGCCTGGCGGGCCTGCAACCGCTGCTGGCACTGCGCCTGCGCCACCCTGGAATCGACGCGCTGGCCAGCGGCGTTCTCGCCGTGGTGGCTGCCAGCCCCTGTACTGCGCCCTTCATGGGCGCGGCAATCGGCTTTGCGGTGACCCAGCCGGCGGCGGTGGCGCTCAGCGTGTTTGCCGCACTGGGGCTCGGCATGGCATTGCCATATACCGCCCTGGTGCTGCTGCCAGGCTGGCGTGACCACTTGCCCCGCCCGGGGCCCTGGATGCTGCGGCTCAAGCAATTGCTGGCGTTCCCGCTGTTTGCCACGGTGGTTTGGTTGCTGTGGGTGCTGGGGTTGCAGGCGGGCCTGGAAGGCGTCGTCAAGGCGCTGCTCGCATTCATTGCCTTGGCATTCGTCTCCTGGGCCGCTCCCTTGCTGCCGGCACCGGGCTGGTTGGCCCGTGCGGGTGCCGTTGCGGCCCTGCTGGCGGTGGGGATGTGGAGCTGGCCGGTTGCGCTGCCGGCAACTCACACGCAAGCTGCGCCGGCGCCGCTTGGCCAGCCGTCAGCCGCCTCCTGGCAACCGTATGACGACATCGCGCTGGCGCGCTACCTGGCGGCAGGCCAGCCTGTTTTCATTGATTTCACCGCGGCCTGGTGCGTCAGCTGCCAGGTCAACAAGCGGCTGGTGCTGCAGCGCACTGACACCCTGGCCGCCTTTGCGCAGGCAAAAGTCGTCTTGATGCGCGCCGATTGGACGCAACAAGATGCCCGCATCACCGCAGCGCTGTTGCGGCTCGGGCGCAATGGTGTGCCGGTCTATGCCCTGATGCGGCCCGGGCGTGAACCGCTGTTGCTGCCTGAAGTGTTGACGCTGGCGCGGGTGCGCAACGCACTGGCCGCGCCTTGAAAAAAGGCCGTGTCAGCCGGCAGGGTCAGCCTAGAAACGGCAGTTGAACGCATCTGAACGGGCTGTGATGCGGTGTGCTGGCAAGGCGTGACGACGCGGCGGGCGGGGTAGTGCCCGCAAGGAGGAGCAACGCCG
>JANXMO010000229.1 GCA_025354615.1 Burkholderiales bacterium
CCCTCAGCGCGCGGAACTAGACGCATAGACACTACCTTTTTTGGCAGAAGTACACAGGAACTACACAAAGCACAACGGCTTGCAGTGTGGGAACACCTACAAGCCGTTGATTTATATGGTGGCCAAGGGCGGAATCGAACCACCGACACGCGGATTTTCAATCCGCTGCTCTACCAACTGAGCTACTTGGCCGAAGCCGAGCAGTATACCAGCACCCTGCCGGGTCCTGGCGCCCCTGTTCGGGGATCACACCGTGCTGCGCTTGTTGCGGGTGAGGTCGACGCCCAGTTGTTTGAGCTTGCGGTAGAGGTGGGTGCGCTCGAGGCCGGTTTTCTCGGCAACGCGGGTCATGCTGCCGTTTTCCTGAAATAGATGAAATTCAAAATAGCTTTTTTCGAAAGCGTCGCGCGCTTCACGCAAGGGGCGGTCAAGGACGAAGCTTTGTTCCGGCCGCGGCCCTACCGGGACGGCCGGCAGCGGTAGAACGACGGGAGCGGTGGCGTCGGCCGCACTCAGGGGTATTTCAGACCGCAACAAGGATGACAGTGCACCGGGCGCCAAAGGCGGGCGCGCCACGGGTTTGACCAGCCCTTGCTCCACTGCCCGCAACAGCTTTTGCAGCGTGATGGGTTTTTCAAGGAAGGCCATGGCGCCATGGCGGGTGGCTTCGACGGCGGTGTCAATGGTGCCGTGCCCACTCATCATGATGACGGGCATCGTCAGCTGACCGGTAGCGCTCCACTCTTTCAGCAAAGTGATGCCGTCGACATCGGGCATCCAGATGTCGAGCAACACCAGGTCGGGACGCGACTTTTCGCGCGCCATTCGTGCCTGGACGGCGTTTTCCGCCAGCTCGATGCTGTGGCCTTCGTCCGTCAGAATTTCCGACAACAACGCCCGGATGCCGAGCTCATCGTCAACAACAAGAATCGTGGCCATGAACCCTCAATGCGCGCTTGCTTCGGTGGTGCCTGCCGGGGCCGCCGGCAACAGACCGGCTGCAGCGGCTGGAGTATGCGACCCGCCAGGCGCTAATTTTGAAAATGATAGCGAAACTTGCGCACCGGCTTTGATTTCGCCGGTTGGCGCAGGCTTTGCCGCATCAGCCGCCGTTGCCGCGCCCAGCTCGGCCGGCAGCGGCAGGTTGACCAAACGGATGCGCGCGCCGTGTTCATCGGCAATTTTCTTGACCACCGCCAGGCCCAGTCCCGTGCCCTTGCTTTTGGTCGTCACGTAGGGTTCGAAAGCGCGCTTGAGGACTTTTTCGCTGAAGCCCGGGCCGTTGTCGATGATGTGCATGCGCACCGCGCGAACTTCGCCCAGCTCGGTGCGGGCCGCTTCAGTGTGCACCTGCACCCGCGGCGCGGCGCGGTCGGCCACGGCGTCAAGCGCGTTTTGCACGAGGTTGTGGATCACTTGGCGCAACTGCGTGGCGTCGCCCCAAATCAGCGGTGCGTCGCGCGCGGCATCAAATGCCAGCACGCCTGACTCTTGCGCCGTGGCGTACAGCGTCAGCACGTCGGCTACCAGAGCATTGAAATCGAGCGGCGTCAGCTGCGCGGCGGGCAGGCGGGCGTAATCGCGGAATTCGTTGACCAGCGTTTTCATTGCCTGCACCTGGTTGACGATGGTGGCGACGGCGCGCACCAGCATGGCTTTGTCAGTGCCTTCCAGCTTGGATTCCAGCTTGTGTTGCAGCCGCTCGGCCGACAGTTGGATCGGCGTCAGAGGATTCTTGATTTCGTGCGCCAGGCGCCGAGCCACCTCGCCCCAAGCCACGCTGCGCTGCGCTGACACCACTTCCGAGATGTCGTCGAACACCAGCAGCCGGGCACCTTGTGGCAATGCCGCACCGCGCACCAGCAGCGTTTGCTGGTCGCGGTCATGGCCTTGCGAGTCGTGTGTCTGCAGGCCGAAGGCGTCTTGCCATTGGTCGCGTTCGCCGACTTCAGGGCTGGTTTCGTGCAGCTCGAACCGCTGCAGCACGGCGGCGGCAAAAGTCTCCAGGCCCGGTACATCACCCAGCGGCCGCCCGCGATAGGCCGACAGCGGCAGGCGCACGATGCGCGTGGCGCCGGGGTTGACGGTGTCAATGTGGCCTTCGCGGTCGAACACGATCACGCCGGCGGTCAAGTTGTCGAGAATGGTCTGCAAATTGGTTCGCGCGCCTTCGACCTGCGCCACGCTGCGCTGCACCAGGGCGCGGGCTTCGGCGAGCTGCTCGGTCATGTCGGCAAAAGCGCGTGTCAGACCGCCCAGTTCGTCACGCGAGCTGAATACGGGTTTGGCGCTCAAGTCGCCTTGCGTCACCTGGCGCACGCCCTCGGCCAGCAACAGCAGCGGCTGCACCAGCTGGTTGGACAGCGTGACCGCCAGCAACAGCGCGCCGAACACGGCCAGGATCAGCGTCAGCGTCAGCGTGCCGATGTACATCTTGCGCAGGCCCGAGCGGGCCAACGCCCGCTGCTGATATTCGCCATAGGCGGACTGCACCGCCAGCGCGTTGGCGGCC
>JANXMO010000233.1 GCA_025354615.1 Burkholderiales bacterium
CGCGGTAAAGGCATCAAAGGCGTGCGGTCGAGCTACCCAGGCGACTTGTATTGCCACGTCAATGTCGAAACGCCGATCAAGCTCAACGAGCAGCAACGCAAACTGTTGAAGGAACTCGACGATTCGTTGCGCAGCGGCGGTGACAAGCACTCGCCCAACAGCAAATCATGGTCAGAGCGCGTTAAAAATCTGTTCAAGTAAAAATGGATGCGGCGGCCTGATGGCCGCGCAACGCCAACGGCCGTGTTGGTCACCGGCTCAAGTGATGGCGCAAAGACGCCGACAACACGTCTTTGCGCCCTGCCCTTGGCGCTGGAGCTCACCACCATGTCCATCCAAACGCCGTATTCCAACATCGTCGCGTTGGTGATCGATGACATGTCGACGCAACAAACAACCTTGCGTGGGCAATTGTCAATGCTCGGGTTTGCCAAAGTCGACGTTGCCAGCAATGCGGAAGATGCTTTGCGGATGATCCGTCTCAAGCCGTACGGGTTGATTTTGTGTGATTACAACCTGAACAACAAAACCGACGGCCAGCAGTTGTTCGAACACCTGCGTGACAACGGGCTGCTCCCGGCGACCAGCCTGTTTTTCATGGTAACGGCTGAAAATTCGTATGCATCCGTGGCTTCTGCCACCGAGCACAAACCCGACGCTTACCTGCTCAAACCCATCACGGCGTCAGATGTCGAGGAACGCCTGAAGGCGCAACTCGAACGGCGCGCCGCGCTGGCTGCTGTCAATCAGCGGCTGAACCGCAGTGATTACAGCGGCGCTGTCGACGAGTGCAACAAACTGCTGGTGCGCAAGGACCGCTGGTTCATGCAGGTCTTGCAGCTCAAAGGCGACGCCTTGCTGCAACTCGGCCGCCATGAAGACGCGAAGTTGGTCTTCATGCAGGCACTCGACCTGCGCCCGGACTTGATATGGGCCAAGCTCGGGCTGGCACGCGCGCACAAGGCGGCGGGCAATTTTGAAGACGCCAAGGCCGTGGCCTACGCCATCATCCATTCACCGGATGGGGAGCGCAATGTGGCGGCTTACGACGTGGTGGCGCAGTCGCTTGAAGCGCAGGGCGACAACGAAGCGGCCATGTGGGTGCTGCGCGATGCCGCCGTGGTGATTCCGTCCGCGCGGCGGCAGCGGCTGGTCGCGGAAAGCGCTTACCGCAACGGCGACCTGGCCACCGCCACCGACAGTTTCATGAAAGTGGCCAAAGCCACCAAGGGATCGGTGATTGCGCAAGCCCAGGACACGCTGGCGCTGGCGCAGGTGCTGGTCGACGGCGGCCGCATGGCGGAAGCGCTGAGCACGCTGGCCGACGCGGCAGACGGCCAGCGCAGCAACCCACAATTTGAAGGCGTGGCGGCGGCCATCTCGGCCCAGGCTCACGCCAAAACAGGCCAGGTTGAAGCGGCCACCAAAGCCGCCTTGCGCGCACGCGAATCGTTGCGCCAAGCCAAGGCCGACTTTGCCACTATCGCGCTGGCCAAGGCGGAGCTGATGGTGGGCAATGAAAAAGCCGGGTTGGAATTACTCGAAGCCGCCGTGCACTGTGACCATGAAAATCCGCGCGTCAAACAGCTGATCAACCGTGCGCTGGGCGATACCGGACGCGCGGACCGTGCCGATGGACTGATCAAAAGCGCCGTCCAGCGGCTGAACGTCAAGGTGAGTGATGCCAAAACGCTGTTCCGCAACAGCCAGATCGACGAGGCGTTGGCCGCCATTGAATCAGCCGCGCGCGAGTACCCGGAAAATACCAGTGTGCTGCTGCAAGCGGCACAAATGAACTGCATGTCATTGCGCTTGAAAAAGCAGGTCAACAATGCCGTGATTGAGAAAGTCCGGCTCTACATGCTGCGCCTCGACAAACTGCTGCCAGCCAACGATCGTGTCACCCAAATGCAGCGCTATTTTCGTGAAACCGTCCAAGCACTACAGCTTGAGGCCACCGTTTGAACAACCACGACAACGAAGCCCAGGCCGCCTCGGCGCCCGCGGCGCTGGCGGTGCATGACTTGAAAAACGCACTCGGTGCGCTGGAAGCCGAATTGCTGTTGTTGGCGGGCAGCCCCAGCCTGGAGGCGGCTCAGGACGCGCACCGCCACTGCGCGCAATTGCGCGAACGTTTCGTGATGTACCTGACGTTGTATGGCGGCGGCCCTGCGTTGCACGCCCAACCAAGTGACGAGTCGCCATTGGAGATGCTTCAAAACCTGGCCAGCGGTGCAAGCCGGCTGGTGCAGCTGTCGTCTCCTTCCGTTGCGCCGCCTTTTTGGTATTTCGACCGCCACCTCGTACGGTTGGCATTGCAGGCCGCGCTGCACAACGCCGAGCGCTTTGCCCAAAATGTCATCGTGTTGAATGCACGGCAGGAAGCCGGTTTTTTGGTCTTTAGCATCGAAGACGATGGCCCTGGCTTGAGCGGCTATGACCCCTCGGACCATTCCACGGGTTTGGGCACCCAGCTGTGTGCCGCCGTGGCGCGGGCGCACACCAGCCAGATGCGCATGGGCCATGTGAGTTTGAAAGACCGCGAAAGCGGTGGCGCGCGCTTCGAGTTGTGGCTGCCCTGACAGCCGAGCTGGCGCATGAAACCAAAGCGCCGTTGTGAACCGTGGGTGCCGTGTGCGCCGCCTTCACAGCGGGCGCAGTTGCCGCGCCGCCGGCTGTTTCATCACCCGTGCCACGCCTTCGACATCCGTCACGACGCGGTGTGCGCCGTAGCTGTAGGGCATGCCCTGCTCCAGGGCGGCGACTGCCAGATGCGCCAACGGCTGGTTCAGTCCAACGTAATAACTGCCGGCACGTAGCCGCGTGGCAGGCACCGGCGGGTCGGTGCGCAAGCCTGGCATGTCGGCCTGCAACGCGTCGACCTTGACGCCCAGCGCCCGCAGCCGCTGCACGGCGTCAACCTGCGCCGCGTCCAGCCAATAGCCGCAAGGACGCGGTTTTGTTTGAAGCGGGGTCAGCGTCAGGGCAGACTCCCATGCAACGGTAAAGGTTTTGTCTTCACCACTTTGCGGGTCGATCAGCGATAACACGTACTCCTGCGGTGTCAACCCGGCCTGCGTGACAAGGCGGCCCTGGCAAGCCAACGCCGTCACATCACGGTCAACCTGCAAGCGCAGGCGCCGTAATTCACCGGCATGCTCAGCGGCGCTGTACAGCACGCTGCGCAGCGCCGTGACGTGCGTGTGCACGCGGCGCGCGAAGTGCTCCCGACCCAGCCCCGCGCCGCGGCTGGCCACCAGCAAGCTGATGGCATGGCGCAAACCGTTGGCATTGCGCACGCTGTCAGGCGCCGGGCTGCCCATGGTCACGCGTTTGTCGGCCGGGTCCAGGGTGGTTTCGTGGTACCACTCCGTGCGCAGCCCTGCGCGTGACAAACTCGCCTGCAGCGGCACACGAAACCAGCGTTCGGCCGCCAAGGTCAGGGGGCCGGGCAGGTTGGCGACCGCAGCATATTGAACCAGAGCATCGGAGCCGGGGAATGCGTCGAACTTGTCGACGAAGCGGTTCAGGCCGCCATATTCCTGCGCGTCGACCACCACTGCCGGACGGTACTCGCGCACCAGCCGCGCCTGGGCCTGCGCCTCAGGGGTGTAAAGCAACAGGTGATCACGGTCCAGGTCGAGGCCGTTGGCGGTCTCGTGTTGACCATTGGCCGCGCCATCGGGATTTGCCCGCGGCAGCAATACGACGTTGATGCGCTCCAGCAGCGGCCGCAAATCGCCCTCCACCAACTGCTGTGCCAGCACCAGCACGGCTTCCGCGCCGGCCGGCGCGTCACCATGCTGTTGTGCCACGACCAGCACGGTGGGCCGTGCCGCGGCGCGCACCGAAGCAGGCGCCAGCCGTGGCAAGCGGCTCAGCAGCAAGGCTTCGATCGGCTCGCCGCGCTGCGACAGCCCTAGCGGCAGCAATTGCACCAATGGGCCGCCGGGTTGACGACGCGTCAATGCCTGCAGCAGCGAATGCATTTCGCCGTTGCTGGTGAAGCGACTGCGGCCGGGTTCAAATGCCGGCGTGGCATAAGAAACAACTTCAGGCGCGGGAAACCGAGCGTCCACCGCCGCCGCGTTGACGCGGTGGTGGTTGAGGTCAAGCTGTGAGGCGGCGGTGACCTCAGCAGCCACC
>JANXMO010000240.1 GCA_025354615.1 Burkholderiales bacterium
GAACACCAAGGAATGTCCTACTCCCTCGCCCCTTCGGGGAGAGGGCCGGGGTGAGGGGTGGCCGCCCGCCGCAAACGCAGCCATGCGCATCACCCCTTCACCTCTGCCACCGCCGCCGGCAATGCCCGCCGCCCCGCTGCCGCGTGGCCCACTGCCGCGGGCTGCGCGCCCAAGTTGCTGTGAATGATGTCGCGCACCACCTTGTCCGCCAGGTCGGTTGATTCTTCAAACGCCTGCGTGTGCGTGGCGCGGCGGTTGGCCGCGGGCGTCGCCACCGGCTGGCCGGCGGTGTCGGCCACGTCAACGCTGGCCTCCATCGACAAACCGACTCGCAGCGGGTGCTGCGCCAGCTGCCGGCCATCGATCTCTATGCGCACCGGCACACGCTGCACCACCTTGATCCAGTTGCCGGTGGCGTTTTGCGCCGGCAGCAGCGCAAACGCGGCGCCGGTGCCGGCACCCAGGCCGGCCACGCGGCCGGTGTATTCGACCTTGCCGCCGTACAGGTCGGCGGTCAGCTTGACGGGCTGGCCGATGCGCATCTGCCGCAGCTGCACTTCCTTGAAGTTGGCCTCGACCCACACCTGGTCGAGCGGGATGACGCTCATCAACGGCGCCCCGGCGGCCACGCGCTGGCCGACCTGCACCGTGCGCCGTGCCACTTGCCCGGCCACTGGCGCCGGCAGCGCGGTGCGCTGCAGCGCCAGCCAGGCCTCGCGCACAGCAGCAGCTGCGCGTTCAACGTTCGGATGCTGCGCAACGCTGGTGCCCTCGGTCAGCGCCTGATTGCCGACCGCCTGCTGCTGCGCCGCGGCCAACGCGGACTGTGCGCCGGCGACCGCGCTGCGTGCCACCGCCACGGTGGCTTCGGCGTGTTTCATCTCCTCACCGCCGACGGCACCCGTGGCCACCAAGGGGCGGCGGCGAGCGACGTCATCGTTGGCGCGGGCCAGCTCCGATTGGAGCCGCGCGACCTCGGCCTCGCGCAAGCGGATGTTGCTGTCCAGGCTGTTGTTGCTTGTGTAGAGCGTGCGCACCTCGCGCACGGTTTGCGCCAACTGCGCTTCGGCGCGGGCCAGCGCCAGCTTGGCATCGGCTGGATCCAGCTGCACCAGCGCCTGACCAGCCTTGACGGTGTCGGTGTCGTCGGCCAGCACAGCCAGCACGGTGCCGCCCACCTGCGGCGTCACCTGCACCACGGGGGCCTGGACGTAGGCGTTGTCGGTCGATTCCTCGTGCCGCAGGTAGAACGCCCAATAAGCGCCGTAAGCCGCTGCGCCAAGCAGCGCAATCACCGCCACGGCGATCAGCGCCGGCCGCCGCTTGGCGGGATCGATGGCTGGCGCCGGTGCGGCCGGTGCAGCGGCTGCACCGGAGGCGGCTGATGCAGCCGAAGGCGCGGCCGGGCCAGCGTTGGACGGTACGGCATCCGCGGATGGGGCCGGAGCAGGAGCAGAAGCAGGAGCCGCAGATGGCGACGAAGGCAGCGGTGAACTCATGGCAGTTCTTTCAATACGGCGTGAGGTACGGCATGAGAAGTGGGCTCTGCACTGGGCGTGGCGATGGCGGCAGCCGCGGCATCCCGCCAGCCGCCGCCCAGCGCGCGGCTGAGCGCCGTTTCGGCCAGCAGGTGGCGGGCCTTCAGCTCGGCCGTGACGCGGCGCTGCGCCAGCACGGTGGCCTGGGCGGTCAGCACGGTGAGAAAGTTGCCAAGGCCCGCCTGGTAGCGCTGGCGGGCCAGATCGAACGCCGATTCGGCGGCGTCCAGCGCCTGTGCCTGGGCGCGCTGCTGGCGTTCGATGGCCTGCAGGCTGCTGACCTCATCGGCCACTTCGCGCAGCGCGCGCAGCAGCGCGGTGTTGTAGCCTTCGACGGCCGCATCCACCTCGGCCGCGCGGGCATTCAGGTTGGCGCGCAGCCGGCCGCCGTCGAACAACGGCAGGCGCAGCGCCGGGCCGAGGCCGTAGGTCAGGCTGCCAGCGCGCAAAAAGGTGTCGAGCCCCAGGCTGGACAGGCCGGCAAAACCCACCAGGTTGAGGTTGGGATAGAACGCGGCGCGCGCCACTGCCACATCTTGCGTGGCGGCTTCCACACGCCAGCGCTGCGCCACCAGGTCGGCGCGGCGGCCCAGCAGGTCGGCCGGCAAGGTGGACGGCAGCGGCAGCTCGTTGACTGCGGCCAGGCGTGGCGCCAGGGCGGCCAAGGCGTCAGGCTGCTGGCCTGTGAGCTCGGCCAGCGCATGGCGGGCACGGTCGATCTGCTCGGCCGCGGCTTCGGCTTCCAGCTGCGCCTGGGCGAGGGCGGTGTCGGCCTGGCGCTGCTCGACCACCGTGTCCAGCCCGGCGGTGACGCGTTGACCCACCAGCTCGCCGACCTGGCGGCGCTGGTCGAGCGCGGTCAGCGTGATGTCGCGCAACGCGATGCCGCGCGCCAGCGTGACGTAGGCCGCCGCCACGTTGGCCGCCAGCAGCACGGCCGCCGCCTGCGCCTCGGCCGAAGCGGCGCGCTGCTGGCCAACCGCCGCTGCGAGCGCCGCCCGCTGGCGGCCGAACAAATCCCATTCCCAGCTGGCACCGACCTGTGCGCTGTTGTTCCAGTAGATGCGGCCGGCCAGCGGCGGCGGGACCAGGCCGTTTTCAGTGAATCGCTGGTCGCTCAAGTCAACCGACACATTGGCCTGCGACCCGTGCGCCGCGTCGGCCACGTCCACCGCGGCCTGCGCCTGCGCCAGCCGCGCCTGCACCTGGCGCAGCGCCGGCTGGCGTTCGAGCGCTGTGGCCACCAGGGCGTTCAGTGCCGGGTCGCCCCAACTGGCCCAGGCATCGGCCTGGAGCCAGTCAGGCGCGCTGGCGGCTGCGGTGGTGCTGGCCAAAGGCACTGCGTTATCCGCTGTCAGTAGCGCGTGCGGCGGCGGCAAGGGGCCGGGCAAGCCGGCGCACGCCGTCAACGCCACGGCCGTCACGCAGGAGGAAGTCAAACAAAAAATTTTCATGCAGGGGCGCGAAAGTCAGTCGTTCAAGGCGGCTGGTTGCTTCAAGCGGGCATCGGCGGTTGATCGAGCATGCGGCGCAGCAGCCGTTGCAGTTGTTGCCACTCGGCCGCGCTGAAGCCTTGCAGGTAGTGGTTGTTGACATCGGCCAGTACCTGTGGAATGTGTTGTGCAACGGCCTGGCCCGCAGCTGTCAGCGCCAGGTCGACCACGCGCCGGTCGGTTGACGAGCGCACGCGTTCGATCAGGCCCTTGGCCTGCAGCCGGTCGAGCAGCCGCGTCATCGAGCCGGCGTCAACATGCATGTCACGCGCCATGTCCTGCGCCGTGCTGGTCGGGCAACGCTTGAGCTTCCACAGCGGAAACCACTGCGCGGCGGTGAGGTCGTGTGCGGCCATGCGCTGCTCGATGTCACGGCGCATCGCAAACAACACCTGGTGCAGCAGATGGCCGACGCTGTCGTGAACGACATAGTGGGCGCCGTCATAAAAGGCGCAAGGCAGCGTGGCAGTCGGCGAGGATTTCTTCACAGACGAGATATTATTTGCATAGGCAATAATTGTCAAAGCAGGCATTTGCGATGCCTGCCCTTCAAGCCATCGGCTGAACCGCCCCTCAGACTGCCCGCCCTATGTCCACGCTCACCGTTTCTTCACGCGTACCCACTCCACCGCCGGTGGCGCGCCGCGTCCGCTCGCTCAGCGGCTTGCTGCCGTTTCTTCGCCCTTACCGCGGCCGCATTGCATTGGCCGTGCTGTTCCTGGTGCTGGCCGCCGTCAGCACGCTGGTGTTCCCGATCGCGCTCAAGCAGTTGATCGACCAGGGCCTGGTATCGGCCGACCCCGGCCAGCGGGTGCTGGCGCTGCGTGGGCATTTCGTGGCGCTGTTCGGCGTCGGCGCGGCGCTCGGGCTGTTTTCGGCGCTGCGTTTTTACATGGTGACATGGCTCGGCGAACGGGTGACGGCCGACCTGCGCAACGCGGTTTACGCGCACGTCGTCAAGCAAAGCCCGGCGTTTTTCGAGACCACTCAAACCGGCGAGGTGCTCAGCCGCCTGACCACCGACACGACGCTGGTGCAGACCGTGGTGGGCTCCTCACTGAGCATGGGGCTGCGCAATGCGGTGATGGGCGCGGGCGCCATGGCAATGCTCATCATCACCAATCCCTATGTGATGTCACAGGTGCTGGGCATCTTGGTGCTGGTGGTGCTGCCCTCGCTGTACTTCGGGCGGCGCATCCGCAAGCTCAGCCGCGCCAGCCAGGACCGCGTGGCTGACAGCAGCGCGATTGCCGCCGAAGTTTTGAACGCCATTCCCGTCGTCCAAAGCTATACGCAGGAGCTGCGCGAAGCCGAGCGCTTCAACCGCTCGACCGAAAACGCGTTCGCCACCGCCATCAGCCGCACGCGCATGCGCTCGGTGCTGGTCGGCTTCATCATCACCGCAACCTTTGGCGCGCTGCTGTGGGGCCTGTACCAGGGCACGCAGGCGGTCATGCGGGGCGACATCAGCGCCGGCCACCTTGGGCAAACCGTGGTTTACGTGATCATTCTGGTCAGCAGCGTCGCGGTGCTGTCGGAGGTGTATGGCGACCTGCTGCGTGCGGCCGGCGCCACCGAGCGGCTGATGGAGTTGCTGGCGATGGAGTCGCCGATCCAGTCACCCGCCGTGCCGCAGGCGCTGCCGCCGGTTCAGCACGGCTCGGCGCTGGCGCTGCGGCACGTCAACTTCCGCTACCCGTCGCGGCCGCTGCATGCGGCATTGAGCGACTTTTCACTCGACGTGGCGGCCGGTGAAACGGTTGCCTTGGTCGGGCCGAGCGGTGCGGGCAAAAGCACGGTCTTTCAGCTGCTGCTGCGCTATTACGACGTGGCTGATGGCGACGTGCGGCTCGACGGCGTGTCCGTCAAGGCGCTCGATTTGCACGCCTTGCGCGGGCGCATCGGCATCGTGCCGCAGGACAGCGTGATTTTTTCCGCCAATGCGCTCGACAACATCCGTTACGGCCGCCCCGACGCCAGCGACGCCGAGGTCATCGGCGCCGCCAAAGCCGCCTTCGCGCACGACTTCATCAGCGCGCTGCCCGACGGCTACCAGACCTTTCTCGGCGAGCGCGGCGTTCGCGTGTCAGGCGGCCAGCGCCAGCGCCTCAGCATTGCACGGGCGATGTTGAAAAACCCGCC
>JANXMO010000244.1 GCA_025354615.1 Burkholderiales bacterium
CCGACGCCGGGTTGGCGCGCCGCCACTCGAACCGGCGGCGGCGCTCGACCGGCAGCGACTCGGGCAGCACAAACCAGCCGTAGAACCAGTTGACGATTGCCAGCGCGCCAGCGACGAAGAATGGCAAATGGATGTTGATGCCGCCGAGCAACCCGCCCATCGCCGGCCCGAGGATGAAGCCGATGCCGAACATCGCGCCCAATTGGCCAAAGCGGCGCGCGCGGTCGGCCGGCTGTGTGATGTCGGCCACATAGGCATTGGCCACCGCCGCGTTGGCCTGCATCGCGCCGCCGGCCAGGCGCACGGCAATCAACGCCCACAGCGAGGTGGCCAGCGCGGTGGCAAAGAAATTCAGCGCCAGGCCGCAAAAGCCGATCAGCAGCACCGGCCGCCGGCCGTAGCGGTCGGACAGCGCGCCCAACACTGGCGCGCCGAAAAAGTTCGACAGGCTGAAGGCAAACGCCACCACGCCGTACCACAGCGCCCGCTCGGTCGGGTTGGCGGTGAAGCCGCCAACCAGCAGCGGCAGCACCGGCACGATCAGGCCGATCGACACCATGTCGATCAGCACCGTCAGCAAGATAAAGCGCATTGCGGCGGGCCGCGCGGGGGTTGTGGCTGCCGCTGATGCAGCGGCAGCAGCGGGGGCGAGCGGGGCGCGCTCGTCAGGGGGCGTGCTCAAGCGTCGTCACTCCATCCGGTAGTTTGGCGCTTCCTTGGTGATCTGCACGTCGTGCACATGGCTCTCGCGGATGCCGGCCGAGGTGATTTCAACGAACTCAGCGCGGCTGCGCATGTCTTCGATGCTGGCGCAGCCGCAGTAGCCCATGCTGGCGCGCAAGCCGCCTGCCATCTGGAACATGATGGTGACCATCGAGCCCTTGTACGGCACGCGGCCTTCGATGCCCTCGGGCACCAGCTTGTCGGCGTTCGGGTTGGCGCCGCTGCTGTCCTGGAAATAACGGTCGGCGCTGCCCTGCTGCATGGCGCCGATGCTGCCCATGCCACGGTAGCTCTTGTAACTCCGCCCCTGGAACAGCACGATCTCGCCCGGCGCTTCCTCGGTACCGGCGAACACGCCACCCATCATCACCGTGTGGGCGCCAGCGGCAATCGCCTTGGCGACGTCGCCTGAATAGCGGATGCCGCCATCGGCGATCAGCGGCACGCCGCTGCCTTCAAGCGCGCGGGCCACGTTGTCGATCGCCGTGATCTGCGGCACGCCAACGCCGGCGACGATGCGCGTGGTGCAGATCGACCCCGGGCCAATACCGACCTTGACGCCGTCGGCCCCCGCCTCGACCAACGCCAGCGCCGCCGCACCCGTGGCGATGTTGCCGCCGATCACGTCGATCTGTGGATAGTGGCGCTTGACCCAGCGCACCCGCTCGATCACGCCAGCGCTGTGGCCGTGCGCCGTGTCGACGACGATGGCGTCGACTCCCGCCCGCGCCAGCGCCTCCACGCGTTCTTCGGTGCCCTCACCCACGCCCACCGCCGCGCCCACGCGCAGCTTGCCTTGCGCGTCACGCGCGGCGTTCGGGAAACTGGTTTGCTTGGTGATGTCTTTCACCGTCATCAGCCCGCGCAGCTCGAATGCGGCGTTGACCACCAGCACCCGCTCCAGCTTGTGGCGGTGCATCAGCGCCTTGCCTTCTTCGAGCGTCGCGCCTTCGCCAACGGTGACGAGCCGCTCGCGCGGCGTCATGATGTCGCGCACCGGCGCGTCGAGCCGGGTTTCGAAGCGCAGGTCGCGGTTGGTGACGATGCCAACGACCGTCGCACCGTCGAGCACCGGAAAGCCCGACACGCCATGCTGGCGCGACAGCGCCATCACTTCGCGCACCGGCGTTTGCGGCGCCACCGTGATCGGGTCGCGCAGCACGCCTGATTCATAGCGCTTCACGCGTGCCACCTCGGCCGCCTGCTGTGCCGCACTCAAATTCTTGTGCACGATGCCGATGCCGCCTTCCTGCGCGATGGCGATCGCCAGCCGCGCTTCGGTCACGGTGTCCATGGCGGCCGACACCAGCGGCAAGTTCAGGTGGATGTTGCGGGACAGGGCGGTGGCGAGCACCGCGTCACGCGGCAGCACTTGAGAAAATGCGGGAACCAGCAGCACATCATCGAAGGTGAGCGCTTTGCCTAAAAGGCGCATGAAGGAAGCTCCGGACGCAAAAGCGAAGTATACGGAGGGGTTTGCGCGCTTGATCTAGCGCCGCCAGCGTTGCGTGCAGCTGCTGCAAACGCCGCTTGGTGCAGTGTGGTGCTTTTTCCGGCCTCGCCGCCAAGAATGGCACGGTGCACTGCCTTTATTGGGCCCTTGAACGGTGATACCCGCCGCTACACTGGCGCCGACTGATGCCCCGAATGCCCGCCATGTCACGTTCCTTGCTTCGCTTTCGCACCGCCTTGCTCACCCTGATGGCCGGCTGCCTGCTGTGCGGGCCGGCGCTGGCGCAATGGAAGTGGCGCGACGCCAACGGCCGCGTGCAGTACAGCGACCTGCCGCCGCCCGCTGGCGTCGGCGAGCCGCAGATCTTGCAGCGCCCGCACGCGGCGGCTGCGGCTGCTACTGCAGCGGCGGCCCGCAACGCGGCGTCTGCGTCTGGCGTAGCACCGGCATCATCACCCGCTGCCTCGTCAGCGCTGCCTGCTGGCAAGTCGGTGGAACCCGAACTCGAAGCCAAACGCCGCGCCGCGGAACAGGAAAAAGCCGCGGCGAAGAAGGCCGAGGACGACAAGCAGGCCGCCGCCCGCGCGCAGAACTGTGCGCGGGCGCAAGGCCATCTGCGCGCGATTGACGACGGCATGCGCCTGTCACGCGTTGCGCCGAGCGGCGAGCGCGAAATTCTCGACGACAAGGCGCGTGGTGACGAGGCGGCGCGCACGAAAGCCATCATCGCCGCAGATTGCCGCTGAGGCGTTGTTGTCGTTGTTGTTTCAGCGTAGGCCGCTGGCGCTGCCGCCGAGCGTCCTTCGGGTCGACGCGTAGCGGGCGGTAGAGCTCGACACGGTCGCCATCACGCAGCGGCTGGTCGATGCCGCACAGCCGGCCCCAGCGGCCCACGCTGAGCGCGCCGTCGATCACCGCGGCTGCCATGGGCGCGGCGAATGCGCATTCACGCAGCGCATCGGCCACGCAACTGCCAGCCGGCAGTTGCAGCACTGCCTGCTGCGCAGCGCCCGGCCCAGGGCAGAACACGACTTCGATATGCAGCGGCGAACCGGCTTCCATTGCCGCGGCCGCCGCCTCAGCGTTCGCCATAAACCTGCGCCGCGCGCTTGACGAAAGCGTCAACCAGCGTGTTGGCCACGCGGTCGAACACCGGGCTGAACACGGCGTCGAGCAGCTGGCCGGCAAAGGCGTAACGCAGTTCGAATTCCACCCTGCACGCAGCGCCGTCGGCGCCGATCGGCCGAAACAGCCAATGCCCGTCGAGCAGCGAGAACGGCCCGTCGACGAGTTCGAGGTGCACCGACGCATCCGCCACCTGCACATTGCGCGTGGTGAAGGCCTGGCGCAAGCCGGCGTAACCCAGGTGCAGCCGCGCCGTCATGCTGCCCACGTCAGCGGCCAGCACCTCGGCTTGCTCGCACCAAGGCAGGAATTGCGGATAGTCGGCCACGGCCGTCACCAGCGCATACATCTCATGCGGCGAATAGCCCAGCAACACCGACTTTTTGACGTGCTTCATACAATCGCCCAATTGTATTGACGGTGCCCTGCCTGGCACGCCGCAGCCTCATGCCCATCGCTGAAAACCGGCGCGCCCGGTTCGACTACCACATCGAGGAACGCTTCGAAGCCGGCATGGTGCTGCAAGGCTGGGAGATCAAGGCCATCCGCGCCGGCCAGGTGCAGCTGACCGACGGCTACGTGCTGGTGCGCAACGGCGAGCTGCAGCTGATTGGCTGCCGCATCAATGCGCTGCGCAGCGCCTCCACCCACATCACGCCCGAGGCTGACCGCACCAAGAAGCTGCTGATGCACAAAGCGGAAATCAAGCGGCTGACCGGCAAGGTCGAGCAAAAAGGCTTCACGCTGGTGCCGCTCGATCTGCACTTCAAGGAAGGCCGCGTCAAGGTTGAAATTGGGCTTGCTAAAGGCAAGGCGGAACACGACAAGCGCAACACCGAGAAGAAGAAGGACTGGGAGCGTGAGAAAGGCCGGCTGATGCGGCATAAGGTGTCGGCCAAGAATTGAGGAGGCCTGCTGACCACCCTGACGGGCGTGAGCAGGCCTCTTGAACGGCTGGAAAGGTTTTGAATCGTTCAACTGCGCAACAAAGCCAACGGGCTGATGCCGTCGACGTTGCAACGCCTCCATGTCAGGGCAAGAGTGAACCTCCAGGCGCAGGTGCCGGAGCGCCTCCAGGAGCCGGTGCTGGCGCATTTTTATCAGGGTGATAAGCGGCCACAGAGTAGATCACCATCGCCGCCACCCCAATCAGTCCGATAACAGGAGCAGCCATCATTGTTGCGCGTGAACGCCAGCGGCCGCGTCTATGGCAGCCGGCGCCTGGGTGCGGTACTGCGCTCAAAGGGCTTGCGCCTGGGGCGATACCGTGTACGGCGCCTGATGCGTGAGCACAAGCTGCGTGCCCTGTGGCGACGCAAATTCGTCCACACCACCGACAGCGGCCACACGTTGCCGGTCTCTGACAACGTACTGGCCCGGCGCTTCAACCCGAGCGGCCCCGATCAAGCCTGGGTGAGCGATATCACGTACATCCGCACACGCAGCAGCTGGTTGTACCTGGCAGTGGTGCTGGACCTCTACGCCCGCAAGATCGTGGGCTGGGCGATGGCACCCAACATGCACGCCGAGCTGGTGTGCACGGCGCTGCAACTGGCCATCGCGCAACGACAACCGCCACCAGGGTTGATTGTTCACTCGGACACGGGCAGCCAGTACGCCAGCGCTGCGCACCAAGCGCTGCTGGCTCGCCACGGCCTGCTCGGCAGCATGAGCCGCAAGGGCAACTGCTGGGACAACGCAGTAATGGAGCGCTTCTTCCTGAGCCTCAAAACCGAGCGGGTCTGGCAGCGCGACTACGCCAACCACACCGAAGCCATGACCGACATCGCCGACTACATCGTCGGCTTCTACAACAGCGTCCGGCTGCATTCAACACTGGGCAACTTGCCAACCAATGCCTTCGAGCACCAATCGGCAATTAAACAACCTATCACTGTGTCCGAAAAAACTTGACCAGCACACTCATTTGCGGGCTTTCAGACGGAGACGAGAAAGGGGCCGGATTGATGCGGCACAAGGTATCAGCCAAGGGTTGAAGACGGCCACTTCAGGCCGCTGCTCGCTCACCTACTGCAAACCAAAAGAAAAAACAGCGCCCTGCCCGGGTGCCGAGTGCCACTCGATGTCGCTGCCGTGCAGCTGCAGGATGCGCTGCACGATCATGAGCCCCAGCCCACCGCCGTGCCCGCCGCTGGTGGCAAACACGGGCTGCTTGAACAGCAGCGGCTGCAGCTTGGCGGCAATGCCGGGGCCGGTGTCGCTGATGTCGACGCGCACCCCGTTGCGGCCATCGGGCTGCAGGTGCACCGTGATGCTGCCGCCTTCGGGCGTGTGGCGAATCGCGTTGTCGAGCAGGTTGGTCAGCACGCGCTCGATCATGCCGAGGTCGGCAGTCACGGCGGGCAGGCCGGGTGCGATCGACGGCAACAGCCGCTGGCGGCGCGTCTGCGCGGCGAGTTCGAATTTCTGCAGCACGTCCTGCACCAGGTCGGCCAGCGCGAAGCGCTCTTTGTCGGGCTCGATGGCGCCGTATTCCAGGCGCGCCAAGTCGAACAGCGCCTGGGCCAGCCGGCTTACTTTGCGGCTTTGTCCCAGCGCAATCTCGAGATAACGGCGGCGCTCGCCTGCGGCCAGGCGGTCGTCTTTCATCAGCAGCGTTTCAAGGTAGCCGTGCAGCGAAGTCAGCGGCGTGCGCAGGTCGTGCGAAAGGTTGGCGAACAGCTCGCGCCGCTGTTGGTCCTGCTGAGTCAGCGCCTGCCATTGCGCGGCGATGCGCTGCGTCATCTTTTGGAACGAGCGGCCGAGGGTGGCGATGTCGTCATGGCCCGCGGCCATGCGGTCGAGTGCCGGCGCGCTGCGGCCGAGCGCTGCCACGCCGTCGTGCTCGAAAGCCTGCACCGCGGCCGTCAAGTCGCGCAGCGGCCGGGTGATGAGCCAGAACGCCGCCAGCCCGGCGAGCAGCCCGAGCAGCGCCACCAGCGCCATTGACCACAGCGTGGTGCGCAGCACCGAGCGCGCGGCCACGCGGGCGCTGATGGCATCGTGGTCTTCACCTGACAGCACGACATAAACATAGCCGGCGTCCCGGCCCTCGACGCGCAGTGGCGCGGCGCTGAAAACCTTGGCGCCGCCGCGTTCACTGCGCGGGTCGTCCCCGACGATGGGCAAAGCACCGCCGGCGAGCAGCTGCCGCACCGGCGCCAGGTCCACATGGCCACGCTTCAAATGGCCGGCCGGCGCCGCCTGGGCGAGGATGCGGCCGTGTGGGTCGAGCAGGTACACCTCGACACCGGGGTTGACGGCCATCAGCTGGTCAAAAAGGCTGTGCACGGCGACCGGGTCAAGGCCGCCACTGCGCATCAATTCGGCGTGGCCCGCAATGTGCGCCGCCAGGCCGAGCGACAGGCGCTGCGTCACTTCACGCTCGTGGCGCTCGCTGGCCGCCGTCTGCAGCCAGGCCGAGGCGCCGCAGCACGCCAGCAGCAGCACGGCGAACACCACCCACAGGCGGCGCGACAGGCTCCAGGCACGCCAGGGCGTCATGAACCCCCCGTGGCCGGGGCTTCACCGCCCGCGGTTGCGTCGGCATCGTCTTCCACCAGCCGGTAGCCGCGGCCCCAGACGGTGAGGATGCGGCGCGGTTGCGCCGGGTCCGCTTCGACCTTCATGCGCAGCCGGTTGATGTGCGTGTTGACGGTGTGCTCATAGCCGTCATGCTGATAGCCCCAAACCTGGTTCAACAAATCAAGCCGCGAGAACACGCGCCCGGGGTGACGCGCAAAGAAATACAGCAAATCGAATTCACGCGGCGTCAGCTCGACCACCCGGCCAGCCACTCGCAGCTCGCGCGCAAGCGGGTCGATGTCCAGGTTGGCCAACTGCAGCCGGCCGCTGGCGCCTCGTGCATCGCGCGCCATTGCCTCGCTGCGGCGAAGCAGCGCGCGCACCCTGGCGGCCAGCTCGAGCAAAGAAAACGGCTTGGCCAGGTAGTCGTCTGCGCCCAGCTCCAGGCCGAGGATGCGGTGCACCTCGCTGGCACGCGCGCTGGTGATGATGATGGGCGTGTAGCGTGTCATGGCGCGTGCAAGGCGGCAAATCTCCAGTCCATCAATGCCCGGCAGCATCAGGTCAAGAATCAAAGCGTCCCACGGGCCGCGCTGCAGTTCCCGCACACCGGCGTGGCCGTCAGCCGCGTGCGTCACTTCATACCCTTCGTCACGCAGATGCATGCGCAGCAGCTCGGCAATGTGCGCGTCGTCTTCCACGATCAGCACCCGTTTGGCGTTGTTCATGCGGCGGATTGTCAGCGGCTGCGGCCCGTCAAGTTGTCACGATTTTTTTAACTTTTGGTGGTGGATAGCACCGCTGTTTTGCGCGACACTGCGCGCCATGCAAAGACACCCCACGCCACCCCTGACGACGCGCCGGCTGCCCATCCACCCGCTGTGGATGCGCCTCAACCATTGGCTCAACGCGCTGGCGGTGGCGCTGTTGATCGGCAGTGGTTGGCGAATCTACAACGCATCGCCGTTTTTCCCTTTTCAGTTTCCGGCCAACATCACGCTGGGCGGCTGGCTCGGCGGTGCATTGCAATGGCACTTTGCCGCGATGTGGCTGCTGGCGGCCAACGGGCTCGTGTACCTGGCGCTGAACATCGTCAGCGGCCGGCTGGCCCGCAAGTTCTTCCCCGTCTCGCCCCGCGGCATTTGGCACGATGCGCTGGCGGCGCTGCGCGGGCGGCTCTCGCATGCCGATGCAAGGCATTACAACCAGGTGCAGCGCCTGGCCTATTTGTTCGTCATCGTCGACATCGTGGTGCTGGTGCTGTCGGGCCTGGTGTTGTGGAAGTCGGTGCAGTTCGGGCTGCTGCGCGAGCTGCTGGGCGGCTATGAAATCGCCCGCCGCATCCATTTCGTGGCGATGGCGCTGCTGGTGGGCTTCATCGCGCTGCACGTGGTGATGGTGGCGCTGGTGCCCAAAACTTTGTTGGCCATGCTGAGCGGCCGCGCTGGAGCTTCCACATGAAGAAGATCTTCACCCAGCCCGCAGCCCTGCTGCACCCGGCGGATGCGGAGGCCGCATTGAAGGAAGCGCGGCAGTTGATTGCCCGACGCGTCGAGCAACCGGTGCGCCGCGCTTTTTTGCAGCGCTCGTTGACCTTGGGTGGCTTGTCGCTGCTCAGCGGCTGCAGCTTGAGTGACAGTGCCAGCGTGGCCACGGCATTGGCCGCCATGTCGCGTTTCAACGACCGCGCGCAGGGCTGGATTTTTGACCCGAAGCAACTGGCGCCCACCTATCCCGAGTCGATGATCACGCGGCCGTTTCCGTTCAACGCGTATTACGGCGAAAGCGAAATTGTTGAAGTCGATGAAGACGACTACCAGCTGGAATTGAGCGGCATGGTGGCCGACAAGCGCCCGTGGCGGCTGGCCGCGCTGCGCCAGATGCCGCAACAAGACCAGGTCACGCGCCATATCTGCGTTGAAGGCTGGAGTGCGATCGGCAAATGGGGCGGCGTGCCGTTCGCGGATTTTCTGCGCCGTGTGGGCGCCGACACCACGGCGAAGTATGTTGGCTTCAAATGTGCCGACGACTACCACACCAGCATCGACATGCCGACCGCGCTGCACCCGCAAACGCTGCTGGCGCTGACGTATGACGGCCAGCCGCTGCCGCCGAAATACGGCTTCCCGATGA
>JANXMO010000265.1 GCA_025354615.1 Burkholderiales bacterium
GTTTGTCAAAACGCGTGAATTGGCATCACGCCCGAACTCCAAGACCAGGCCAGCCTTGGTTTCAACCTTGAAGCTGTTCGGCACCGTTGCTTGTGTACCGAAGGCGTTGGCATAGCTGCCACCGGTTGCAGTAATACGAGAAAACGAATCCCGCTCGGTGCGGTAGGTGGTGCCTTGGGTGCCGTAAACGGTATCGGTGTTGCCGGCGGGCGACTCAATCTCCAGCCGCTGGCCGTCAAGGCAATAGCGGTCAGACAACGCAAAGGTGACGGTGCCTCTCACGCCATCGGCAATCAAATTTTTGGCACACCGCGTGATGGCCGATGGCCCGGTCAGCGTCCACCCCAGCCCCAGCAAGCCGTTGCCCGAACCACTGGAATAGCTCAATGACAGCTGCGGCTCCATGCCGCCAATGCCGCGCGGCACTTGCAAAGGAATTTGCACGGTGGCGGCGCCTGTTTCGGTGACGGCGAATTGGTGTGGGGTGGTAAAGCCGTTGGCGCTTGCGCCGCCCGCATTTGCCAGCGCCATGAAAAGCACAACAGAGGCGGCCACACGGTGGCGTTTGGCGTTCAGGCGTACGCCGTCAGCAAACAAGAACAGGAAGCACTTTGGAAAAGGCATTTTCGACCGGGCGTTTTTAGACCGGCCAGATGCTCAGTGGAGTGAAGCCTTCCAGCAATCCCTGATATGGAGGCTGTCAACATTGACAGGATGAGCTTGCTTGACAAACAAGCGCTTCTCATATCGGCACTTTTGCAAGCGTTTTGGCGCCGCCAACCGTCCTCGGTTCAAAATGGCTTTTGTCCCGTTGCCGGCCCACAAAACGGCTCATTGCCCAAGGAACCCCATGCAGACCGACGACACCCCTTGCGACATCGACATCCTGCTGTGCTACCGCGGCCGTTACCGGCTGCAGGTCGAAGCGCTTGCCCAGCGGCTGCGCGGCGCCGGGCTAAGGGTCACGTATGACGTGGAAATTCTGGCGGGAGATGCGCCTTTTTCTGAAACGCCTCCCGCGACGCAGGAACTGCGCTGGTTTGACTTGCAGGCACCGGACGTTGATGGCAGCCAAGCGAATGACCCGGCCCACACCGCCTGGCGCGCACCGCTGCATCAAGCCATTGCGCGCGCCGCGTTGAGCGTGTTTCTCTACGACGCACGCGACACGTCGGAAAACGTGATGAACGAAATCGCCTGGGTGTCGCGTGCGCAGCGGCCGGTGTTTTTCGTGATCGATACCGGCAGTGGTGCCACGTCTGAAGAATACGAGTGCATCGTGCTGGGCGTGCTCCAAAGCTGGTTCGGCCTGGCGCGCGAAACGATGGCCACGGAAATCCCGCATTTCGGCTACCACTTCATCGCGCAGGATGACCCGAATGCGATCAACGAGCGGTTGGACGTGCTGGGCCACCGCATCCTTGCTTACCGCGATTTGCTGCGCCACCACGGCGTGCCGATGCTGCGGCTCGACAATGATTTGACCTTGGATGATGTCCGCAGCGCCCCGCTGCAGCGTGGGCGCAGCCGCTTGCGCGCCATCCAGCGGCGCGTGGCGGCGCTGGGCTTGCCGCCGGCCGAAGTGGCTGCATGTGAGGCCGCCTCGCGAGAGGTGTTCGGCGAGGTGCTGGCGCAGCTGCATGAGCGTGAGCGCGGCGCGACGGTGAATGCCGACACGGGCCGGCTGCGTTTCAAGGATTCACCGTTCAGTTACCCGCAGGAAGCCGAACGGCGGCGGCTGCAGCGCACGGAAGACATCGCGCAGCGGGTGCGGCCGGGCGGCTTCGAGTCGCCCAATTACTTTGCGATGCTGGCACGCCAGACTGCCAGTATTGAAGTGTTGATCGAAGACGGATGGCGCGCCCGCCAGACCGAGCAAGACCCGAATGCGCCGCCAGGCGTCGCCGCGCCCTACCAGCCGCCGATTCTTTTCGGCACCCTGCCACTGTCGGCCTCGCGCAGCACGCCGCTGGTTTCATGCGAGCGGGACAACGCCGTGCTGCTGCTCAACGCCGCGTTCATCGACCTGTGTTACCGGCTGATCAAGCTGTGCGTGCGCAGCTGGTTGCCGTCGAGCACACCCGGCGTCAATGCCGTGAGCTTCGTCACGCAAGCAAAAACCACGCATGAACGGCTCGACGCCCTGCCCGAGCTGGCCGCCGATTTGGCACAGTGGCTTTACAACTATTGCACCCAAGGGCGGACACACGCGCCCGCGGACATGCCGTCACCCGAAGAGCAGCTGCCCTTGCAGTTGCTGACGGCTTGTGCCGAACGCTTCACGCTGGCGCATGGCTACGCGCAAATCGGCCAGCTGGGCAACACCAACGCCACGGCCGACGCGCCAACGGCGCTGGTCATCGAAGCGCGGGCGGTGCAGGCAGTGCTGGCGAGCGCCGCGCAAGGCGATCTGGTGGACCCGATGATTGCATTGCAAGGCTGTCTGTTGGCCATTCATGCCGATGAGATGGCGAACCGCGCGTTGGCCTTGTTCCCGAACGACGGCAGTTACCGCCTGCCCGAGATGGCGCCGCCGTGGCTGCAGCGTGTTGCGGCCGCTCAGGCGGCTTACCTGGCACTGGCCCAAGCCGGCGGCATGAGCGAGGCCGACGCCCGCCACGCCTGCGACACGGCATGCGAGGCCGCCGCCACGGCCTGGCTGATCTGGGAGCGCGCGCAGCCTGCCTTCAAACAGCGCATCGGCCCTGACGCACGGCCGTTTTCAATGTGGATCATTTCTGCCCGTTGAGGCAAAGACGGGCCTTTGGCGCGCAGATTGACATCGGAGCGTTGGCCTGTTCGCGTGGTTGTCCTACGTGGAGGTGGCGAAGCGCTGCCTAGCATGGCATGGCACTGGATTGAAGGCCGTGAAGCAATGCTGAGCGGTTGCACTCCGCCTGAAGCCTGCCGGTGACAAAGCCCGCTTCCTGCCAAAACAAGTTTTTTCAACGCTGCCATTGAAAAGGACGCCGGCATGCAAAACGATCCCCACAGCGCCGCCCCACCCTGCACCGCGGGCTGTTCGCGCCGTGTTTTGCTGCAGTCCGCCAGCGCCGCCGCGGTGTTGACAGCGTCGGGCTTGCCCGCACAGGCAACCGATGCAGCAGCGGCCCCCACGCCGGTGGCCAGCCGCAGCGCACGCCACGTGAGCTTGCGCATCAATGGCCAGCAGCACGATCTGGTGCTCGAGCCGCGCGTCACCTTGCTTGACGCGCTGCGTGAATACGCCGGCCTGCCCGGCACCAAGAAAGGCTGTGACCGCGGCCAATGCGGCGCCTGCACGGTGCTGGCCGACGGCCAACGCATCAACGCCTGCCTGACGCTGGCCGTGATGCAGGAAGGCGTTGACATCACGACCATTGAAGGCTTGGGCACGCCCGATGTGCTGCACCCCGTGCAAGCCGCATTCATCGAACACGATGCTTTTCAATGCGGCT
>JANXMO010000340.1 GCA_025354615.1 Burkholderiales bacterium
CGCGGGTGGTGCGCGGCGCGGCTTCGAGGGCGAAGGCCGTCAGCCCGGCTACGGCCAGGCGCTGCAGGCCGTCGGCGTCGAACGGGTTCAGCATGCCGACCAGCGCAGCGCCGGGCTGGCACAGCGGCAGCTCGGCCTCGCTGGGTGCGCGCACTTTAAGCACCAGCGGGCAGCCAAAAGCGCCGGTGACGTCGGTGATTTCAGCACCAGCGGCAACATATGCGTCGTCGGTCACGCTGGCCGCCACGCCGGCGCCAGATTGAATGCGCAACTGGTGGCCTTGCGCCTTCAGCTTCTTGGCCGTTTCGGCCGTCACGGCCACGCGCGTTTCGCCGGCCGCCGTTTCCAGCGGAACCCCTATCAGCATGGATGCCTCCTCAAGCACGGTGGGCCGAACGCTGAGCGCGGCCACCGCGGGTTGTCGTCTTTATTGGTTTTTTGATTGCGGGTAGCCCGCGCGGCGCAGAGCTTACACAAACAAAACCGGCAGTATGCCGTGGCTGTTTTGCAGCGACGGGCGAAGGCACGGCGATACCATCGCCAGCATGACGACCACTTCTTTTACAAAGCCATGAACAAGCGTTGGAGCCCTAACGTGACGGTGGCCGCGGTGATCGAGCGCAACGGGCGTTTTTTGATCGTCGAGGAGCACACACCTGATGGCTTGCGTCTGAACAACCCGGCCGGTCATCTGGAAGCGGCCGAATCGCCCGAGGAAGCCGTGGTGCGCGAAGTGCTGGAGGAAACTTCGCGCGACTTCACGCCGACCGCGGTGGTCGGCATCTACCTGACACGCTTCCAGCGCCATGCCACGCGGGAAGACGTCACTTACCTGCGCATCGCCTTCACCGGCCAGGCCGGTGAACCCACCTCGGGCTGGGTGCTGGACCAAGACATCGTGCGCTCGCTGTGGATGACGCCGGACGAGCTCCGCGCCAGCCGGCAACAGCACCGCAGCCCGCTGGTGCTGCGCTGCGTTGAAGACTTCATTGCCGGCCGGCGCCTGCCGCTATCCATCATCGACACCGACCCGAGCATCTACAAGCCCGAGATCCGGCCGTGATGAAGCCGCCCCGGCTGCGTGTGGTGGTCGGCCTGTCGGGCGGCGTCGACTCGGCCGTCAGCGCCCACTTGCTGCAGTGCCAGGGCCACGAAGTCATCGGCGTGTTCATGAAGAACTGGGAGGACGAAGCGCCCGACGCGCCCTGCCCCGCACGGCAGGATTTCATCGATGCCGCCAGCGTGGCCGACGTGCTGGGCATCGAGATCGAGCACGTCAACTTCGCGGCCGACTACCGCGACCGCGTGTTCGCCGAGTTCCTGCGTGAATACCAGGCCGGCCGCACGCCCAACCCCGACGTGCTGTGCAACGCCGAGATCAAGTTCAAGGCCTTTCTCGATCATGCGCTGCGCCTGGGCGCCGACCGGATCGCGACCGGCCACTATGCCCGGGTCCGCGAGCGCAACGGCGCCTTCGAGCTGCTCAGGGGTCTGGACCCGCTCAAGGACCAGAGCTATTTCCTGCATCGGCTGACGCAG
>JANXMO010000348.1 GCA_025354615.1 Burkholderiales bacterium
GTCGCCTGCTCGAAGATAAATTTTTCACGAAGCCGTCCCTTCATTGACGGCACGAAGCACAAGCGCTTTATAGGAAAGCAGCAGATGGCTTGCGTAAAAAACGGTTGTGATGACTGAATATGCGGCAACTGCAAATATCGAGCTGTAACTTCCCCAACTGATAATGCCCCACATGATTCCTAACGCTGCCAAACGCAAAGCATCCCATCTCAATTGCCATGATTGCTTTCCACAAAGCACCAGCGTCATGTTGACCGGCATGGTCAAAAAGGAAACGTACAGCATGGGAGCCAATATTTGTGCGTATATACCCGCCATTTCCCAGGCGGGGCCCAGTAGCAATGGCGCCAAAGGACGCGCACTGAAGAGAAGAATCAGCGTGGGCACTGCAGCCGTTACGGCATGGGTCTTGACGATTTTTACGAACAGGCTGCGGTTATCGACCGCTGACAGCCGCTGTTTCGACAAGGCAGCCATAAAAGCTTGCGAAGCTGCGCTTGCAATGGCTGCAATGGGCGCCCCCAAAGCCCGTTCCACCATCGCATAGTTACCTGCCTCGCTGGCACTGAAGAGCGAAATGAGCATCACGGCAGTAAATGATGAACCCAGCACATTGATGATGGCACTGGGCATCGACACAAGCGGTAGATGCATATAAGGGCGAACCGTCAAAAGTGTCTGTTGCTTGAGCGGAGCACATTGTTTGAACGTCGAAAAGAATTCACCACGCATTGATGCTCCAACCAACGCAATCCGAGCAACCAGGTCGGCAAAAGTCAAAACAAATGCTGATGGAAAAACACTTCCCAGGAGTGAGGCAGCCGCGACGTAAGTGCTTGACTGAACAATTTTTGCTGTGGCAGTTATAGAAAACTGTTGCAGACGCAAACCCAAATAAGTCAGTATCTGCCCAAAGCCTGCGAACAGCAGGCTGAATGGAATTAGCAACACGGCCGTTCCAACCTGAGCCAATGTCTGCGGGAAAAAGAGCCACAAGATGCCGACCACAGCACAGGAAAACAAACTAACCAGACAGCACAGTGCAATACACAAGGAGAGAATGGTTTTCAACTCCTCGTCAGTGCACGACAAAACAGCTATCTCAAGCCTTAGTGAACAGACGATTAACAGCAGCGAAAGAACGGCTTGAATGGATTGCAAGCTGCCAAATGCAGCGGGTGGGAAAAGTCGGGATAACAGCGGCAGTGAAACAAATACGATCAACTGGCCAAGTACCGATCCCCGCAAAATCGTCAGCATGTTCTTTGCAAATGGCGACATGCGCTGTCCTATACCAAGCCTGTAGCAACATGGTTTAAGAAGCTTGCAGGGATTGCGGCATTGAAATCCACTTCAGGTTCCAGATCGATGAGCGTTTTTTTAAAAGTCGTCATGAGCCGCTGTCCTGGGAAACAAATGCGGGGAACACCTCCTAAAAAACAGCCCCACAAGCTGAAGCCAGATCCAGAAGAAATCAAAACAGAGGCCTGGGCAATTGCCAGCATGTCCGTGACGGCTGCATGCGATACAGATCTTTTCACGACCGGAAAGCGCAACAACTCGCTCAGTTCTCGATCGCTGCCGTCTGAGTAGACGATGGCAGGAAACTGTTGCCCCAATCGGGCACGCAGCTTTTGCAACATGTCCATATACCAACGCAAGGGCAGTCGCGCATTGGTGAACCCACGCTTCAGACTGTCTTGTGAAACAGTGGGCGCAAAGTCTCCCATTCGCACGTGGATGGCGATATGTGGTGCTGTCGATGGCGCTGGCAGATATTGCGCCTTTGTCATCTCGCGCAATGCAGCATGAAGCTCTGCATTGCGGCCCACTACTTCATCAAAATGATGCTCGAAATTAGCGGAAACGCGGTTTTCGAAGACCACCAACTGTCGTTTTTTAAAATCCACTTGCATGCCGTTGGATAACGCTGTTGCAGGCAACCTTAGCAGGCTGCACAAAAGCCAAGTGCGCTTCCAACCCGTCACGTAATCTGGAAAAGTGAATAGGCGGTGGTATTCCCGCTTGTCGGCCTCACCTCTTAAATACGGACCGATCCGCAAGTGATTCCAGTTGGGCGACAGCATGGGAATGCCATTGTCGGTACACCATAGTTGACAACGGGCCCAAGCCAGCAGGCTGTGCGCCAAGCCATAACGCCCAACTTTTGGCAGGCCGTAAGTGCTTGGTGTGACAGCACCACTCGTCACGTGACGGTCAGCGGCCACTGCAGAAGGCGGAGATAGCGGTCGTTACGACACTTAGTTGAGCAGAAGACATCTCGGGATAAATTGGCAGCGACAGGATTCGAGACTGATGCCGGTAAGCATTTGGAAAGTCCGTCGACTGATGACCCAAGTAGGCATACGCCGGCAAGAATGGCAGTGCGACTGGGTAATTAATAACCGTCTGTATCTGCAATTCCTTCAGGTGAGTTGCGAGTGCGTCTCGCGCCTCATGTTGAACCACATAGAGGTGGAATACAGGTTCGGCGTCCTTCGCGGTTGCCGGCAATGTGAGGCCCGGTGTATCTTTCAGTAAGCTTGAATATTCAGATGCGATATCTTGCCGACGTTGAGTCCATTTTTTAAGATAAGGCAATTTAACGGACAAAATTGCAGCCTGGAGTCCGTCGAGCCGACTGTTGATGCCTTCAATACGATGGTCGCCTTTGACGAGTCCGCCGTGGCGCGCAAACATGGCCATTCGGTCTGCCAGAGCCGCATCATTGGTGAGCACAGCGCCGGCGTCACCCATAGCGCCCAGGTTTTTGCCGGGGTAGAAAGAGAAGGAAGCGGCGTTTCCGAAGGTTCCAACGGTACGCCCTTTGTACTGTGCCAAATGGGCTTGAGCGCAGTCTTCAATCACCCATAATTTGTGCTTGGCCGCTATGGTCATGATGGCGTCCATGTCAGCGGCTTGGCCATAAAGGTGCACTGGGATGATGCCCACCGTGCGCGCCGTGATTTGTGCTTCCATTTGCGCTGGGTCGATGGTGTAGGTGTTCGCGTCTGTGTCACAAAAAACGACTTTGCCGCCAGCTTGAGTAATGGTTTCGCTGGTTGAAATCCACGAGTGCGCGGGGGCAATCACCTCGTCGCCGGGCTGCACGCCCAGAGCATGCATGGCAATGTAGAGCGAATCAGTGCCATTGGCGCATGACACACAGTGCTTTACACCCATCAGTTCCGCAAAAGACGCTTCAAAACGGTCGACATGAGGACCACGGATGAAGGCCGATGTTCGGATGACTTCAGCAATCGCAGCGTCGATTTCTGACTTGATGGTGAGGTACTGCGCATGCAGGTCGGCAAAGGGCACAGAGGTGGTCATGAATGCTGATGAGTTAATTGCCGAATTTAATGAGAAAGCTGTCCCGCCGAATCGACTTGATGAGAAGCAAGCGCCGCGCAAGCGAAATATCTTCCGACTCCCCATGCACAACACCAAGCGTTTTGAAACCAGACTGCTTGAAGAATTTAATCCACTCGGGGGATGATCTGAACCGTACGCCCACGCCGAACGTGTTCGCACGTAAAGACGGAATGAACTTGGACACCAATTTGCCAACCAATGACAACAATCTGCTGGAGGTGATCAAATAGATCAACCGGCCCGACAGCTCGCCACCAAAAAAAGATTCGTAGCAATATTCGTGAACAAAAAGATATTGGTTTTTCCAGTGTTTGATTGCGGCTTGTTGAAGCTGACGGGTTGCGGCTTCGCCATTTCCAATCAAATGGTGCAAGATGAGATTGAGGCAAATCAGCCGTTCATTGCCCTCGATGCGTGGATGCGTTGCATCATTCAAATGCGCTTCAATGCCGTTTGCCCGACAAGTTTCAATTGACTTGAGGTCGGTTTCGTAAACTTTTATACGCGGATGAAGATCGCTTATCTGACGCGCAAAGTAACCGCATCCCCCGCCGATGTCGACGATGTAGTTCTGCGGCGCCAACGCAACCTGGTGTGCGGACAGCAAGGTTCGTAAAGCCAGATTTTGAGATTCGACAAAGCCGTCGAAATCGAAAGCATCCAACTGCTCGCGTTTCAAGACGGTTTGTTCGGGCGTGCCGGTCATTTGCATAGGTTGCTCAATGTCCAAAGGCTGATGTGGTCTTCATGATGGTTTTCGAATCAGCCGCGCCGGGTTGCCCGCATATATTCCCGGCTCGGTAATGTCCCGCGTAACAACGGCGCCCGCACCAATCACCACGTCGTCACAAACCGTCACGGGCAGCAGCGTGGCATTGGAACCAATCGACACACGGTGACCGATTCGGGTGGCGCGCCACAGTTCTTTGCGGCCGCGGGCTGGGCCGCCAGTGGCGAACAGGTCGTTGGTGAACATGGTGCCGTGGCCGATGAAGCAGTCGTCGCCGATTTCCACCAGTTCGCAGATGAAGGCGTGCGACTGCACTTTGGTGCGTGCGCCGATCGTCACGCCTTTTTGAATTTCGACGAACGGGCCAACAAAGCAGTGGTCGCCCAGCGTGCATTCATAGACGTTGGCCGGCTCGACGATGCGCACGCCTTCGCCGCAAACCACGTCGCGCACGCGGCAGTTCAGCAAGGCGGGGGCATGTGGCGGGTTCATCATCGACCGTGCGGGCGGCCGAGTTTGCACTGGTCGACGCTCAGCGGCAGCAGCACTTCGCGGCCACTGGCGATCGATTCATACAGCGCCATGATCAGCTCCAGGCTTTGGCGGCCTTCGTGTCCGTCGACCAGCGGCGGCGCCTGTCGGGCCAGCACATCAACCATGTGCTCGTAATAGGCTTGATGGCCGAAGCCATAGACGTTGGGCGGGTTGACGGAGAAGCACTCCATCACGTCGGCGTCGCTCGTCAGCGGTTTTGAGAACTGCCAAGTGCGGATCTTGTTGACGGCAAAGCCGGCAATTTCGATTGCTCCGGTGGCACCGAGGACGGACAACGAGCCTTCCATGTCCTTCGGCCGGCTGGCCGATGTGGCTTCGATGACACCCAGCGCGCCATTGCGAAATTTCACGGTGGCCACGGCCGTGTCTTCGGCCTCGATGTCAACCAGCGCGGTGATGCCCCGTGCATGAACGCTTTCCGCCCCGCCCATGAACCAGCTCAGCATGTCGACATGGTGGCTGGCTTGGTTGGCCAGCACGCCGCCGTCTTGGGCCCAAGTGCCGCGCCAGGCGTCTTGTGCGTAGTACGACTGGTCGCGGCACCAGCGCACGCGCACCGTGCCGAGCACCAGCCGGCCCAGCCGCCCGGCGTCCAGCGCTTCGCGGGCTTTGACCACGGGAACGTTGAAGCGGTTTTGCTTGACCACGTAGAGGCCCACCTTGGCCCGCTCACATTCGCGAATCATCGCGTCTGCATCTTCAAGCGTCAGCGCCATCGGCTTTTCGACAATCACCGGGCGGCCCGAGCGGGCCACCATCGCCGCGTGTTCGGCATGCATGCCGCTGGGCGTGAGCACGCATACAGCATCGATGCCCGGTGCGGCCAGCAAGTCGGCAATTGAGAGGAACGACGGCACGTCGTATTGGCGGCCGAAGGCTTCGGCGCGGTCGCGCTGCACGTCGCACACGGCGGCCAGCCGCGCACCCTTGATTTGCCCGGTGCCGAGCAGGTCGGCGTGCCGCTTGGCGATGCGGCCGCAGCCGATAAGTGCGAAGTTGATCATGCTGAACGTCTTCCAATGCCTGAGTACTCGAAACCGGCGGCACGCGCTGCGGCCGGGTCGAGGATGTTGCGCCCGTCAAAAATGACGGGGTTGCGCAGCAGCGTCTTCATGTGCTCGAAGTCGGGGCTGCGAAATTCTTTCCACTCGGTCACGATGACCAATGCGTCTGCGCCTTCCAGCGCGCTCAGGCTGGTGGGGCACAAGACCAGCCCTGCCTGCTCGCCCAGCGTGCGCCGCGCTTCGGCAGTGGCCACAGGGTCATAGGCGCGAACAGCGGCGCCGCGCTGCAGCAGTTGCTCGACGATGACGCGGCTGGGGGCCTCACGCATGTCGTCTGTCTCGGGCTTGAAGGCCAGGCCCCAGAGCGCGAAGGTCAGGCCGGTCAGATCAGTGCCAAAGCGCTGTTCGATCTTGCCGACCAGCACCTCTTTCTGGTGCTCGTTGGCGCGCTCCACCGCATCCAGCACGCGGGCCGGCACCTTGCGGCCCTGTGCCATGCGCAGCAGCGCTTTGACGTCTTTCGGAAAGCACGAGCCGCCATAGCCGCAACCGGGGTACAGGAAGTGGCTGCCAATGCGCGGGTCACTGCCAATGCCGCGGCGTACCGACTCGATGTCCGCGCCTAGCGCTTCGGCCAGCAACGCCATTTCGTTCATGAAGCTGATGCGCGTGGCCAGCATCGCGTTGGCGGCGTATTTGGTCAGCTCGGCCGAGCGGATATCCATCACCAGCAGCTTGGCATGGTTGCGCTCGAAAGGCGCATAAACCCGCGCCATGACGCGTGCAGCGTCCTCATCATCGGTACCGATGACGATTCGGTCGGGGCGCATGAAATCGTCAATCGCAGCGCCTTCTTTGAGAAACTCCGGATTCGAAACAACGCTGAACGACAACGCCGATGCGCGCGCCGCGAGTTCTTCCGCCACGACACCACGCACGGCGTCGGCAGTGCCCACGGGCACGGTGCTTTTGTCGACGATGACGCGGTTGCCATCCATGTGGCGGCCAATGGCGCGGGCTGCAGCGAGTACATATTGAAGGTCGGCAGAGCCGTCTTCATCGGGCGGCGTGCCCACCGCGATGAACTGCACCGTGCCATGGCGCGCGGCTTCGGCAGCGTCAGTTGTGAACAGCAGCCGGCCGGCCGCGGCGTTGCGGCGCACCACCGCATCAAGGCCGGGCTCGTGGATCGGGATATCGCCCTGCCGCAGGCGTTCGATCTTGCGCTCGTCAATATCGAGGCAAACCACGCTGTTGCCGACATCCGCCAGACAGGCGCCGGTGACAAGCCCGACGTAGCCGGTTCCTATGACTGAAATTTTCATGCGGTGAAGTCAGGGGCGGCGTTGGGTGTGGGCGCCTGTCGACGCCTGGCAAATCGCGGTATGGAGGGCGCAAGCCGTGTGCTTGAAAGCCGTTCACCACACCGGCAATGGACACACACTGCCTTTATGGTTTGCGCGGGGCGCATCATAACGGCCCCACTTGATGGGCTTTTGTTTGGGATGGGCGTTAAAAAACCTGCGGTGGCTCTACAACGCAGCCAACGGCAAGCCCGTCGCGTCTTTGACCGACACGATGGGGGCATACCCCGCCAACGGCCATTCAATCGCCAGTGCCGGATCATCCCAACGCACGCAGCCTTCTGCCTGGGGTGCGTAGTAATCGGTGGTTTTATAGAGAAAGTCGGCACTGTTGCTGGTGACGAGAAAGCCGTGCGCGAAGCCGGGCGGTATCCACAGCTGGCGGTGGTTTTCGGCGCTGAGTTCCACGCCGACCCATTGGCTAAAAGTGGCGCTGCCGGGGCGGATGTCGGCGGCCACGTCGAAGACGCTGCCTTGCGTCACGCGCACCAGTTTGCCCTGCGCATGGGGCGGTTTCTGGAAATGCAGGCCACGCAGCACCCCGCGGGCGGAGCGGGAGTGGTTGTCCTGCACGAAGTGATGGGGTTTGCCAACGGCTTGGTCGAACACTTGCTGGTTGAAGCTTTCGAAGAAGAAGCCACGTGCATCACCAAACACCCGCGGCTCCAGGATCAGCACGCCTTCAAGGGCAGTGGGGATGATGTTCATTGATTTGATTGAAGATTCAGTCGGAAACCAGGAGCCGGACCACATTCAACCCAATGAAGCGCTCGAAATCACGGTCGAAGGTGATGAGGCGCAGGCCGGCGCTCACCGCAAATGCTGCCAGATAGGCGTCAGTCCACAACCGGGCGGGTAAGGGCTGCGGCTGGGTATCCAACAGGGGTTGCAAGACAGTGTCACAGTGGGCCGGTTCCTCCCGGAATCCAACTTCAGGCAGTTGTACCAGTTGCCGGTAGATTTTGAATGCTTGCGACAGGTTGAGGACTGCAGCGCCCATCAGCTTGGGTTGGCTGAGCAGCCGCACCAACGCCAGCATGGTGACGCGGTTGAACCACAGCCGGGGCAGTTGCTGCTGGTTCCAGTAAACCTGCGCGGCAAGGTGGTGAGGGTGTTCACGCAAGACGAGCGCAAGCCAGACGTTGACGTCCAGCAAATCGCCGTTTGAAATTTGCTCGAATCCTGTTGGCGCCTCACGTGCCTCAAGCTTCGTGGCCATCACCATCATCCAGCAGTTCAAACAGCGCTGCATTGCTCAACGGCTCGATTGCCAACGCATGCCCTGCGCTCAGGCTTGGCAAGCGACTGCGGCGAGGGGGTGTTGACGCGGCCAAAACGTCACGGGCTTTCAAGCCGTGGTCGACCAATTCCAGCACCAGCGCCTTGAGCGTGGTGCCTTCCAAGGCGGCTTTCGATTTCAATTGCCTGAGCAACGAATCGGGGATGTCAAGCGTGGTTCTCACAAAAGCATCTTAGCATTTTTAAGGTTTTGTGCGCTCAGAACACTTGGGTGCGTACGATCTGCATCAAGTACTGCCCATAACCATTTTTCAACATCGGCTGCGCCAGGGCTTCGAGCGCCGTGACATCGATCCAGCCGGCGCGAAAGGCAATTTCCTCGGGGCACGCAACCTTCAAGCCCTGGCGTTTTTCCAGCGTGGCAATGAACTGGCCGGCTTCGAGCAGGCTGTCATGGGTGCCGGTGTCCAGCCAAGCGTAGCCACGGCCCATGATTTCGACGTCGAGTTGACCTTGCGCCAGATAGCGGGCGTTGACGTCGGTGATTTCGAGCTCGCCACGGGCTGACGGTTGAATGCTGGCCGCGATGTCGCACACCTGAGCGTCATAAAAATACAGGCCGGTGACGGCATAGTTGCTTTGCGGCGCCAATGGTTTTTCTTCGATGTTCAACACGCGGCGGGCAGCATCGAAGCTCACCACGCCGTAGCGTTCGGGGTCGTGCACGTGGTAAGCAAACACGGAGGCGCCGGTGCTGCGCGCCGAGGCGTCGGTCAACAGCCGTTGAAAGTCATGCCCGTAAAAAATGTTGTCGCCCAGCACCAAGGCGCTCGGCGCGCCATCGATGAAGCGCCGGCCGAGAACGAAGGCTTGCGCCAGGCCGTCAGGGCTGGGCTGCACGCAGTAGCTGATGTTCAGGCCCCAGCGGGCGCCATCGCCCAGCAGCGCTTCGAAGCGCGGGGTGTCGTCGGGCGTGCTGATCAGCAGGATGTCGCGGATGCCGGCCAGCATCAACGCGGCCAGCGGGTAATACACCATGGGCTTGTCATACACCGGCAACAGCTGTTTGCTGATGCAGCGCGTGGCCGGGTGCAGCCGCGTGCCGGAGCCGCCTGCGAGGATGATGCCTTTGCGGTTCATACGGCGGTGTCCTGTGTCATCGATCAATCACTCACTCAGTTACTCAATCAAGTCGGGTGTTTCATCACGCTGCGCTGGCCGTCGAGGCCGACGATCCACACCTCCAGCGCACCGGCTTCCAGGTAGAGACTCGTTTTCAAATGCATTTCAGCCCAGCTGTTGTCGGGCAACATGATTTCGACGCACAGCTCGGGCGCCCGCGGGAAGGGCGTGGCGTCACCGAACTCTTTCAACAAACCGTTCGACACCCAGGCCACGTCAGCCACGCGCACGCCATCAGTCGTTTGCACGCTGCATTCCACCAGCACGCTGCCGCCACGCCGCTTGCGCAGCTCCGTCACCAAGTCGGCCTGGGCCAGGCCATGCTGGTTGCTGGCAGGGCTCATTTCAATACGGCCCCATTGGTTGAGCTCGATTTTGAACGGCAGGTTTTGCAAATACGGGTTGCGCATCACATCGATCCATTGCATGGCAAGCTTCAGTCAATCAACAGCATCAGCCGGTCAAGCCGGCAATTCGGCGAGCAGGCGTTCAACGCCGGCCTGCCAGGCCGGCAGCGTGAGGCCGAAGGCGTCGCGCAGCTTGTGCGTATTCAGGCGTGAATTGGCGGGGCGAGGCGCGGGCGTTGGGAAGCGGCTGGCGGGCACGGCGGCAATGCCGTTTTCCGCCACGCGCAGTGGCCGCCCGGCTGCACGCGCCAGGGCAATAAGGTGGCTGGCGTAGCCGTGCCAACTGGTTTCGCCCCCCGCGGCGAGATGGTAGGTGCCGCTCAACTGCGGTTGGAAGCTGGCGCTGCGCAGCGTGTGCGCCGTGACGTCCGCCAGCAGCTCCGCGCCGGTGGGCGCGCCAAACTGGTCGGCCACCACCTGCAAGGCATCGCGCTCGGCCGCCAGTTTCAACATCGTCTTGGCAAAGTTGCCCCCGCGCGCGGCATACACCCAGCTGGTGCGAAAAATCAGGTGCCGGCAACCGCTGGCACGGACGGCCACTTCGCCGGCCAGTTTGCTGTGGCCGTAGACGTTGAGCGGGCCGACGGGCGCGTCTTCCACCCAGGGCGTTTGGCCGCTGCCGTCGAAGACGTAGTCGGTGCTGTAGTGCACCAGCCAGGCGCCAAGCGCGGCGGCTTCGCGTGCCAGCACGCCCGGGGCGACGGCGTTTACAAGGTGCGCCAGGTCGGCTTGACTTTCCGCCTTGTCGACCGCGGTGTAAGCCGCGGCATTGACGATCCATGCCGGCGCCACGGCGCGCACCGTGGCAGCCAGCGCTTGCGGCTGTGCCAAGTCCCCGCACAAGCCGGGCCACTCGGCGCTGCCGCCGGAACCCAACGCAATCACTTCACCCAGCGGGGCCAAAGCGCGCTGCAATTCCCAGCCCACTTGGCCGTTTTTGCCGAGCAGCAGAATCTTCACGCGTTGCTCCGCGCGGTGTAGTTGGTGTCGACCCAATTGCGGTAGTCGCCGCTTTGCACGCGGGCGATCCATTCAGGGTGGTCGAGCACCCATTGCACGGTCTTGCGGATGCCGGTGGCAAAGGTTTCGGCCGGCTTCCAGCCAAGTTCGCGTTCGATTTTTCGGGCGTCGATCGCGTAGCGCCGGTCATGGCCCGGGCGGTCGGCCACATAGCGGATGTGGCGCGCATAGGTGCCCGCGGTGTCGGGCCGCAATTCGTCGAGCAGAGCACAAATGGTCTGCACAATTTCGATATTGGGCTTTTCGTTCCAGCCACCAATGTTGTAGGTTTCCCCGACGCGCCCGCGTGCCAGCACCTCGCGAATGGCGGCGCAATGGTCACCGACATACAGCCAGTCGCGCACCTGCTGGCCGTCGCCATACACCGGCAGTGGCCGGCCGGCCAGCGCGTTGACGATGACCAACGGGATCAGCTTTTCCGGGAAGTGAAACGGCCCGTAGTTGTTGCTGCAGTTGGTCGTCAGTACTGGCAGGCCGTAGGTGTGGTGCCAGGCGCGCACCAGATGGTCACTGGCGGCTTTGCTGGCGGAGTAGGGGCTGTTGGGTTCGTAGACGTGGGTTTCGGTGAAGGGCGCGTCGGCCGGCCCCAGCGAGCCATACACCTCGTCAGTCGACACATGGTGGAAGCGGAACGCGGCTTGTTCGTTCGCCGGCAGCGCCGACCAGAACGCGCGGGTGGCTTCGAGCAGCGTGAACGTGCCCTGCACATTGGTGCGGATGAAGTCGCCCGGGCCATGGATGCTGCGGTCGACATGGCTTTCCGCAGCGAAATGCACGACGGCGCGCGGTTGGTGTTGGGTCAGCAGTCGGTCGAGCAAAGCGCGGTCGGTAATGTCGCCCTGCACGAAGTGGTGGCGAGCATCGCCCTGCAGGCTGTGCAAGCTCTCGCGATTCCCGGCGTAGGTCAACGCATCGAGGTTGAGCACCGGCTCGTCAGAAGCGGCCAGCCAGTCGAGCACAAAATTCGCGCCAATGAAGCCGGCGCCGCCTGTAACGAAAATCATGGGGCGGAATCAATGAATCAATCGGTCAACCAGAGGTGCAGCGCCGAACAAAAAATTTAGAAGAGGTTTGAAGCCAGTCCCTGCAGCAAAACCTGCCGGCTTGGCGAGCCAGTAAATATCGCAAAACAGCCGAACACGGCTGGTCGATTGTATTCAGGCGCTTTCATACCCAAACCGCAGGGGTGACAGGGGCTCTACACAGCGGCGATAATCAGGAATGACCGAAACACCCGCTGAAAACCTTTTGGGCGGCGCCACAAGTGCCGTTGAAGATGCAGCCGCCACTGTGGCGCTTCTTGATGAAACCGTGGAACCCCAGCCCACGCCGGCTTTGTTCAACACCCTGGCGCTGGACCCCAAGCTGTTGCGCGCCGTGGCCGACTCCGGCTACCTGACGATGACGCCGATCCAAGCCAAAGCCATTCCGCTGGTGCTGGCCGGGCGTGACGTGATGGGCGCGGCACAAACCGGCACCGGCAAGACGGCGGCTTTCTCACTGCCACTGCTGCAGAAAATGATGGCGCACGAAAACAGCAGTGCCTCGCCCGCCCGCCACCCGGTACGTGCGCTGGTGCTGGCGCCCACGCGTGAGCTGGCCGACCAAGTCGCCAACAACGTCAAAACTTATTCCAAGCACACCAAGCTACGCGCCGCCGTGGTGTTTGGCGGCATCGACATGAAGCCGCAAACGGCTGAGCTGAAAACCGGCGTCGAGGTGTTGATCGCCACGCCGGGCCGGCTGCTAGACCACATCGAGGCGAAAAATTGCGCGCTCAACCAGGTCGAGTACGTGGTGCTCGATGAAGCCGACCGCATGCTGGACATCGGCTTTCTGCCCGACCTGCAACGCATCCTCAGCTATTTGCCCAAGCAGCGGCAAACACTGCTGTTTTCCGCCACGTTCTCGCCCGAGATCAAGCGCTTGGCCGAGAGTTATCTGCAAGACCCCATTCTTGTGGAAGTGGCGCGCCCGAATGCCACGGCCACCAACGTCGAGCAGCGCTTCTACAGCGTGGCCACCGATGACAAGCGGGCGGCGGTGTTGAAAATTTTGCGTGAGCGCGAACTGAAGCAAGCCATCGTCTTCGTCAACTCCAAACTCGGCTGCGCCCGGCTGGCGCGCAGCTTCGAGCGCGACGGCCTGGCCACGCAGGCGCTGCACGGCGACAAGTCACAAGACGAGCGGCTGAAAGCGCTGGAAGCATTCAAGAAAGGCGAAGTTGACGTGCTGGTGGCAACCGATGTGGCCGCGCGGGGGCTCGACATCACGGCGCTGCCGGCGGTGTTCAACTTTGATGTGCCGTTCAACGCTGAAGACTACGTGCACCGCATCGGCCGCACGGGCCGTGCCGGTGCCTCGGGCTTGGCCGTCACCCTGGTCACGCGTGACGATACGCGGCTGATGGGCGACATTGAAAAGCTGATCAAGAAAGCGATCGAAATCGAGCCGCTGGAAGTCGAAGAGGTGCGCCGGCCGCGGCAGGCACCTGAAGAGCAGCAGCGGCCTGCCAGCGGCCACGCGCCGCGCAATGTAGAGCGCCCGACGCGCACGCCGCAAGCCGCGGCCGATCCGTTTTTTGACCGGCCTTACGAAGCCAGCAGTACGGCGGACCCCGCGTGGGATCTTCGCGCGGGCAGCAGCGCAGCACCGCAAACGCGTGGACTGTCGCCCAACATCAAACCCAAACGCACGGTGGCGGCGCTGTTCGGCGCGCACAAGCCGGCGCTCGAGCCGTCAGACGAAACGTCGTCTGTTTAAGCCTTTGACCGTCAGGCCGCCAGGGGTCAACGCGCCAGCAGTGAAAACACTGCCGGCACGTCGGCCGGCATGGTTGCAGGGCGGGTGCGCCAGGCGGCCACCGTGTCACTGCGGGTCCAGCCTTGCGGCACGGTCAAACCGCAGCTGACCGACAAGCGGGTTGAAGCGTCCAGCGTCGTCACCAGCGCGCCCAGCAAGGCCGCGTTGCGGTAAGGCGTTTCGATCATCAGCTGCGTCTGGCCAGCGCGGCGTGACAGGACTTCGAGTTCGCGGATGCGCGCGCTGCGGGCAGTGGCGTCAACCGGCAGATAGCCGACGAAGGCGAAGCTTTGACCGTGCAGCCCGCTGGCGGCCAGCGCCAGCAGCAGCGAGCTGGGCCCCGGCAGTGGCAGCACCGGCAGGCCGGCGGCATGGGCCGCCCAGACCAGCGCCGCGCCTGGGTCAGCCACGGCGGGCAAGCCGGCATCTGAAATCAAACCGATGTCATGGCCGTTGGCCGCCGGCGCCAGCAGAGCATGCAGCGCCGGCGCCGTATCGGCCACGGCTGCGGCACCTTTCACCGGCCGCGGCAATTCGACGATGTGCACCGCCTGCAGGGGCTGCGCCAACGGCACGACGGCATCAACGCGTTTGAGAAACGCGCGGGTGGCTTTGGCGTTTTCCGCCACCCAGTACTGCAGCCGCGCGGCGATCTGGATCACGCCCAGCGGCAGTACTTCGCGCAGATCGGCACTGGCCGCAGTGGTCAAGCCCAGATCCAGCGTGTTGGGGACCAGATACAACGTAGCTGGCATCATCAGGAAACAGCCTGGATGACGGGTGCTTGCAGCGGGTTGAACCCGGCGGCGCGCAACAACTCGCAGGTGCGGATCAACGGCAGGCCGATCACCGCGGTCGGGTCGTCACACCGCAGCTGCGACAGCAGCGCAATGCCCAACCCTTCCGCTTTGGCGCTGCCCGCGCAGTCATAGGGCTGTTCGGTGCGCAGGTAGTACTCGATCTCGGCAGGGCTGAGTACACGAAAACGCACCTGCACCGCGACGCAGGCCGCTTGCGCAAACCCCGCCGCCAGCCGCACCACCGCCACTGCCGTTTGAAACACCACTTCGCGGCCGCTCAACTGCTGCAGCTGCGCCACAGCGCGTTCATGCGTGCCCGGCTTGCCCAGCGGCTCGCCATCGCAATCGGCCACCTGATCGGCGCCAATGACAACCGCCGATGGGAAACGAGTGGCCACCTCGCGAGCTTTTTCCATCGCCAACCGCACGGCCATTGCCGCTGGCGTTTCACCGGCAAGGCGGGTTTCTTCGACTTGTGGCGCTTGTACGTCGAAGCGCAGGCGCAGGCGCTCCAGCAGCTCGCGTCGGTAACGCGAGGTGGAGCCAAGAATCAACAGTGGGCGTGTGGTCATGCGGACGGATTGTCCCATCCGCCCTGCGACAGGCGCCCTTAAAATTCATGGCATGAAACCGCGTCCCGACCACCCCCGCCACCTGGATGTTGCCGGCTTTGCCAAGGGCGGCGTGCGCTTGCAGGGAGACATTCCACTGGATGCATTGCCTCGTCTGCAGGACTTGCTCCACGCCGACGCTCGGCTCGGCGCCACAAGCTTGCCGCTGCACTGGCAGGCCGATGGGCAGGCCCGTGAGCAACGAGGTGCTGCGCCGCAAACCTGGCTGCATTTGCAGGCCGACACCGTGTTATCGCTGGTCTGCCAGCGATGCTTGAACGCAGTTGTCACGCCGGTGCACGTCAAGCGAAGCTTTCGTTTTGTCCCCGACGAAGAGACGGCTGAAGCGCTTGATGCGGAAATTGACGATGACGTACTCGCGTTGCCGCGCAGCCTCGACTTGCAACAGCTGGTGGAAGATGAGCTGTTACTGGCGCTGCCTCTCGTGCCTCGCCATGACACCTGCCCGCAGCCGCTTGCGCCGGCCACTGTCGACGAGCTGTTCGAGGAGAAACCGGTCAACCCGTTTGCAGCTCTGGCGGCGTTGAAGCAGGGTGATCACCGCCATTGAGTGGCTTGGCAGCGATGTTAGAATCGAAAGCTTTGGGTCGTTGACTTGAGGCAAAGTTTGGTATGCACGGCACAGTTTTGCCAATCACGCTTTTTGCCCTACTTCTTGCACTTCCCGCACGCTCATACGCCGTCTTGATTGCCGCCAATGCCATATTGGCGGCAATCCCCAAGCAACTTTATGCACCAGCGAAGCATTCGCCACAGGAGAAACCATGGCCGTTCAGCAAAACAAGAAGTCGCCGTCAAAACGCGGCATGCACCGCGCGCACTATGCGCTGCCATTGCCCGGCACCGCAATTGAAGCCACCACAGGCGAAAACCACCTTCGCCATCACATCAGCCCGACCGGTTTTTACCGCGGCCGCAAAGTGCTGAAAACAAAATCCGACGTCTGAGCCTTTGAATCTTTGATTTATTGCGCCCTTCAAGCCGATTGATGCCTGACTTTGCTGAATTGCCGCAATACCGGTCCGACATCTGTATTGCCGTCGACTGCATGGGCGGAGATCATGGGCCAGCGGTCACCTTGCCAGCGTGCGCAGCTTTTCTGGCGCACCATCCGCACGCTTCGTTGATTCTTGTAGGCAAGGCTGAGGCGCTGGTTGCCGCGCAAGGCTGGCCACGCGCCCGTATCGTTGCCGCAACGGAAGTCATTGAAATGGATGACACCGTGGAATCGGCGCTGCGGCGCAAGAAGGATTCATCCATGCGGGTGGCCATCACGCAAGTCAAGGTGGATGCCAATGGCCATTCAGAGGCCCAGGCTTGTGTATCAGCGGGCAATACGGGTGCGCTGATGGCGTTATCGCGTTATGTGCTCAAAACGCTGGATGGCATCGACCGGCCAGCCTTGGCCAGTGTCATGCCCAATCAACGCGATGGTTTTACAACCGTGCTTGATTTGGGCGCGAACGTTGACTGTACGGCCGAGCATTTGTTGCAATTTGCCGTGATGGGCAGTGCGCTCGTGGCCGCCGTTGAAGACAAAACAGATCCCACGGTTGGACTGCTCAATATTGGCGAGGAAGCAATCAAAGGCAGTGAGTCGATCAAAAAAGCTGGCGAACTGCTGCGCCAGGCGGCGGCCGGTGGCCATTTGAATTTTTTTGGCAATGTCGAGGGAAACGATATTTTCAAAGGCACGACCGACTTGATCGTGTGCGATGGATTTGTTGGGAATGTTGCTTTGAAGACGGCGGAAGGCCTGGCATCCATGCTGGTGAACTTCATGCGGCAAGAGTTCACTCGCAGTTGGTGGAGCAAAGCAGTGGCAGTGGTGGCCGCGCCCGTGTTGAATCGGCTGGCGCAGCGCATGGACCCTCGCCGGCTCAGTGGCGCGGCGTTGTTGGGCTTGCGCGGCCTGGTGTTCAAAAGCCACGGTTCCGCCGATGCGTTTGCTTTTGAGCAGGCTTTGAAACGCGCTTATGATGCAGCCCGCCATGGTTTGCTCGAACAGGTGCACGATCGCATCCTTGAAACGCTTCGCAGCATGCCCACCGCTAACGCCACGGAAAGCACGCTGAAATCAAGTGCGACCCAACGGGTTTTGATTGCATGAACGCCAATTTGCCACGTTACTCACGCATTACCGGCACGGGCAGTTATTTGCCGCCCCGGCGCTTGAGCAATCAGGCGTTGGCGGAGCGGCTGGCGGTTGATGGCATTGAAACGTCTGACGCGTGGATTGTTGAACGCACCGGCATTCAAGCGCGCCATTTCGTTGACCCCGGGGTCGTGTGCAGCGACTTGGCCGTGGAGGCTGCACGAGCCGCTTTGGCCGCCGCGGGGCGTGAAGCCGGTGACATCGACCTGATCATCGTTGCAACCTCCACGCCCGACATCGTATTTCCTTCAGTAGCCTGCATCGTCCAGCGCAAATTAGGCATCTTCGGCTGCCCTTCGTTTGATGTTCAGGCCGTGTGCTCCGGTTTTGTCTACGCTTTGGCCGTGGCGGATTCAATGGTCCGTACCGGCTCTGCCACGCGGGCGCTGGTGATCGGCTCTGAAGTGTTTTCAAGCATTCTTGATTTCAAAGACCGCAGCACCTGTGTCTTGTTTGGCGACGGCTCTGGAGCTGTAGTGTTAGAGGCCAGTGAGACGCCTGGATTGCTGGCGACCGAATTGCATGCGGATGGCCGGTACACCAACATTCTGTGTGTGCCGGGCACCGTGTCCGGTGGGAAAGTAACGGGTGACCCGCTGTTGAAGATGGACGGCCAGGCGGTCTTCAAGCTCGCTGTGAGCGTTCTTGACGAAGTGGCGCGTTCGGTGTTGGCCAAAGCCGGCCGCGTTGAAGCTGACATCGATTGGTTGATTCCCCATCAGGCCAACATTCGCATCATGCAAAGCACGGC
>JANXMO010000395.1 GCA_025354615.1 Burkholderiales bacterium
GTGAGCGCGCTGCGGGTCGGTCAGCGGCGAGAACGGGTCGCCGATGCCCTTGTTGGCACCGGCGGTCAGCAGCCGTCGCTCGATGCCGTACTTTTCCATCACGCCGGTGAAGCCGAAGCTGTCCATCAGCACGCCGATGGAGCCGACGACGCTGGCCTTGTCGGTGTAAATCTCATCGGCGCCCACGGCGATGTAATAGGCGCCTGAGGCACACATTTCCTCGACCACCGCATACACCTTCTTCTTGTGCAGCGCCTTCAGCCGCTTGATTTCGTTGTAGACGATGCCGGCCTGCACCGGGCTGCCGCCCGGCGAATTGAAGCGCAGCACGATGGCTTGAGCGCCGTCGTCTTCAAACGCTGTTTTCAGCGCGCCAACCAGTTGTTCGGCGCTGGCTTCGGTGTCGGACGCAATTTCGCCGCGCACGTCGATCAGCGCCGTGTGCGGGCCGCTTTGCGTAGCCGCATGGTTGCGGCTGCTGAACAGGCCCCAGGCCAGCGCCACGAACAAAACCAGCCAGGCGAGGCGGAACAGGGTGCGCCAGCGGCGGTCGGCCGCGCGGTCCTTCATGTAACTGCGGGCGAACTGCTCGGCCACGCCTTCCCAGCGCGGATTCGGCGCGGGCCCGGCGGCGCCAGTGCCTGCAACGGGCGCGGGCGCCACCGGCGGCACGGAAGGCGGCGGCGCCGCGGAGTCGGGCAAATCGTCGAGCGGCGTCATGGCAAGCTTTCTGGAGAGTAGGAGGCAAAAGGGCGGGATGCCGCGCACGTTCCCACGGCCGGCTGCGTCTCATAGGAAGGATACCAATACACCTGTGCTTCGCGCTCCAGTACGGTCAATGCGATGAGGCGGCTGCCGCTGCACGGGCCGGCCACGCAGCCGCCGTCTTGCGGGTCATACAGCGCGCCGTGAATGGAGCAGACGATGAGCTGCCGCTCGGCATCAAGGAACTCGCCAGCCTGCCAGTCCATTTCAACCGGCACATGCGCGCAGCGGTTCAGGTAGGCGCGCACTTCGCCATCGAAACGCAGCGCGAAGGCGCGCGCCGGCTGGCGCAGATGCAGCACGTCGAACCCGTGTGCCGGGCCGCGCTCGGCCAGTGCAGCAGCCGGGCACAAGGGCACGCCGGTGACGTCGGTGCCATCGTCAAGCATACGCGGCCAGCCAGTCGTTCAACGCGGCAACGGTGGGCGCAACATAACGCGGCGCATGGGCGGCCAAAGCCTCGGCCCCATGCGCGCCGTAGGCTACGCCAACGCTGGCGGTACCGGCGTTGGCGGCCAATTGAAGGTCGTGCGTGGTGTCGCCGATCATCAGCGTGCGCTCCGGCATCACCGCCAGCGCTTCAATCAGCTCCAGCAGCATTTGCGGGTGCGGCTTGGAGCGGGTTTCGTCGGCCGTGCGGGTGGCATCGAACACGCCTTTCAGAGCGGCGCTGCGCAGCGCATCGTCCAGCCCACGGCGCGACTTGCCAGTGGCCACGGCCAACTGGTGACCGCGCGCTTTCAGCCCCTGCAGCAGCGCCAGGGCACCCTCGAACAGCACCAGTTCGTGCTGACGCTGAAAGTAATGGTGACGGTAGCGCTCGACCAGCTCCGGATGGCGCTCAGGCGGCAACGCCGGCGCCGCATGCGCCAGGGCTTCTCCCAGGCCCAGGCCAATGACAAAACTGGCGTCGCGCTCACTTGGCACCGCCGTGCCCACATCGGCACAGGCCGCCTGAATGCAACGGGCGATCAACGCGGTCGAATCGAACAGCGTCCCGTCCCAATCGAAGACGATCAAATCGAAGTGGCGTGATGACATCAGGGGGAAGACGCGGCAAGCGCCTGCAGCAGAACAAGGCATTCGTGGGGCAAGCCGGCCTCCAGCTCGATGGCGTCGCCGCTGGCCGGGTGCTTGAAACGCAGGCGACGCGCATGCAGGAACATGCGCTCGAAGCGCAAGCCGGGCACCGCCTCGCCACGCGCCAGCGCCTTGTTGGCCGCGAAGTCGCCGTATTTGTCATCGCCGGCAATCGGGTGGCCGGCCTGCAGCAAGTGCACGCGAATTTGATGCGTGCGGCCGGTCTTGATCGTGACGTCCAGCAACGCATGGTGGGCAAACTGCCGGGTCAGCGTGACGAGGCTGATGGCGCGGCGGCCTTCGGCGTCGTTCGGCGCCGCC
>JANXMO010000454.1 GCA_025354615.1 Burkholderiales bacterium
GCCGCGGTGCCGGGTGCCCGCGCAAACGCTGCCACAAGTTGACGAAAGCGCTGCAGAAAATCCACGCTGCCAACAGCAGGCCGAAGCCGATCATCGGCGTCCAGCGGCCCAGCACGAGCGGCGCGATGACCGCGGCCGCGGCGCTGACAGCCAGTGCCCAGCCGAGTTGACGCGCCATGTCCAGCGGGTCGGCTTTTTTCCAGCGCGTGATCGGCCCGACGCCCATCAGGAACAGCGCCGGCGCCAGCAGCGGCACGAACACGGCCTCGAAATAGGGCGGGCCGACGGAAATTTTGCCCAGGCCCAGCGCGTCGAGCACCAGCGGGTAGAGCGTGCCCAGCAACACCGCCGCCGCGGCTACCAGCAGCAGCACGTTGTTGGCCAGCAGCATGGCTTCGCGTGACACCGCTTCAAAGCGGCCGCCGGTGCCCACTCGCGGCGCCCGCCAGGCGAACAGCACCAACGAGCTGCCAATCACGACCGCGAGGAAGCCGAGGATGAACACGCCGCGCGCCGGGTCGGTCGAGAAGGCGTGCACCGAGCTCAGCACACCCGAGCGCACGAGAAAAGTGCCCAGCAGCGACAACGAGAACGCAATGATGGCGAGCAGTGCCGTCCACATCTTGAAGCCGCCGCGTTTTTCGGTCACGGCCAGTGAATGCATCAGCGCCGTGCAGGCCAGCCAGGGCATCAGCGAGGCGTTCTCTACCGGGTCCCAGAACCACCAGCCGCCCCAGCCCAGCTCGTAATAGGCCCAGCCGCTGCCCATGGCGATGCCCAATGTCAGAAAGCACCAGGCCACCGTCGTCCATGGGCGCGACCAGCGCGCCCAGGCGGCGTCCAGCCGGCCCGACAGCAGCGCGGCAATCGCAAAGGCAAAGGCCACCACCGTGCCGACATAGCCCATGTAGAGCAGCGGCGGGTGGATGACCATGCCAGGGTCCTGCAGCAGCGGGTTCAAGTCTTGGCCATCGGCGGCCGCCGGCAGCAGCCGCTCGAACGGGTTGGAGGTCAGCAGCGTGAACAGCAGGAAGCCGCAGCTGATCAACCCCATGATGCCGAGAATGCGGGCCACCATGCGCTCGTCGAGGTGGCGTGAGAAGGTGGCGACTGCGAGCGTCCAGCCGGCCAGCATCAGGATCCATAGCAGGATCGAACCCTCATGTCCGCCCCACACGGCGGCAAACCGGTACGCCAGCGGCAAGGCGGAATTCGAGTGCTGGGCAACATAGCGCAGCGAAAAATCATTGCCGATGAAAGACGCCGCCAGGCAGCCGAAGGCGACCGCCACGAACAGGAACTGGCCGCGGGCCGACGCCCGCCCCAGCGCCATCCACGCCCCCCGGCCGGTGTGCGCGCCGGCCAGCGGCAACACCGCTTGCACCAGCGCCAATGCCAGTGCCAGGATCAGGGCGAAGTGGCCGACCTCGGGCGTCATGGGCGCAGCTCCTGAACAGCGGGTTTCATGGCGCCGCCGGGCAGCTGCCCCTGGCGGGCGCGGGCCAGCGCTTCGGCGGCTTCCGGCGGCATGTAGTTTTCGTCGTGCTTGGCCAGCACCTGCTCGGCGCGAAAGACGCCGTCAGCGCCCAACTTGCCCTGCGCAACCACGCCTTTGCCTTCCTTGAACAAGTCGGGCAGCAGGCCGGTGTAGGTCACGGGGACGGTCTGCGCCAGGTCGGTGACGATGAAGCGCACCGTCAACCCGCCAGCATCGCGCTTGACGCTGCCGGCCTGCACCAGGCCGCCGATGCGAAAGCTGCGCTCGCGCGGCGCCTCGTGCGCCGCCACCTGCGTCGGGCTGAAGAAGAACACGAGGTTGCTGCGAAAGGCGTTGAGCACCAATGCGGCGGCCAGTGACACGGCGGCTAGGCCGCCTACCACGGCCAAGATGCGGCGGGTTCTGGGTTTCATGCGCTGTGCCGTGCAGAAGGAGGAACGCCTGACGCCTGCAGCGCCCGGCGGCTGGCGCGAATCGACACCACTTCAGCAGCGACCAGCAGCACGGTGACGCCAAAAGCGCCCCACACATACAAGCCGTAGCCGCCCATATTGAAGAAATCTGCCATGTGGGTCCACACGGGGGTCATGTTGGCGCTCCCAGGACCTGGCGGGCCCAACCGGCGTGCAGTTCCCGCTGCAGCACGATGACGCGCAGCCGCATCAACACCACGCCGATGCAATAGGCCCAGAAAGCCAGCGTCATCACCAGCAGGCCGAGCAGCATGGGCGCGGCCATCGTGGGGGGCTGGCCGAGGCGGATGGTCGCGCCCTGGTGCAGCGTGTTCCACCAGGTGACCGAGAAATAAATGATCGGCACGTTGACCGCGCCAACCAACGCCAGCAGGGCAGCGGCGCGGTCGGCGCGGCGCGGGTCGTCGATGGAAGCATGCAGCGACAGGAAGCCGATGTAGAGAAACAGCAGGATCAGCTCCGACGTCAGCCGCGCATCCCATACCCACCAGGTGCCCCAGGTGGGTTTGCCCCACAGCGCGCCGGTCCACAAGGCGATGAACGTCATCAGCGCGCCGGTGGGCGCCAGGGCGCTCGCCAGCATGGCAGCCAATCGGGCGTTGAAGGCCAGGCCGATCGCCGCCCAGAAGGCCATGGCGACGTACACCACCATCGACATCCACGCCGCCGGCACGTGGATGAAGATGATGCGGTAGGCGTCGCCCTGCTGGTGGTCGGTCGGCGCCACGGCCAAGCCGATCCACAAGCCGGCAGCAGCCAGCACGGCCGCCAAGCCCAAGGCCCATGGAACGATGCGGCCGGCCCAGGCATGAAAGCGCTGCGGGGCAGCGTATTTGAACCAGTTGATGCCGGTTCGGCGGGGTTCGGCGGTGGGCACTCGGAACGGCTCCAGCAAGCGGCGCCTGAAACGGCGCCACGCAACCCGACATTGTGCCGCGCAGCAGTGGCCTCTGTTATTCCAGGGCCACCCGCAGCGCTGCGGCAGTGGCCCACGGCGCACCGAACAACGCCAACGCCAGCAACGCACCCAGCAGCGACAGATGCGCACTGGCCGACAAGCCGTTGGTCACCGCATCCACCGCCCCGGCACCGAAGATCAACACTGGCATGCACAACGGCAGTACCAGCAGCGACAACAGCACCGCTGCGCCGCGCACGCCGACCGTCAGCGCCGCGCCGATAGCGCCGATCAAACTCAGCAGTGGCGTGCCCAGCAACAACGACACGCACAGCACCCCAATGGCACCTGCCGGCAGGCCGAATTGCAGGGCCAGCAGCGGCGCCAGCAGCACCAGCGGTAACCCGGCCGACAGCCAGTGCGCCGCCACCTTGGCCAGCACCAGCAAGGGCAGCGGGCAGGGCGACAGCAGCAGCTGCTCGAGCGTGCCGTCGCCATGGTCGTCGGCGAACAACCGGCCCAGCGACAGCATGGACGCCAGCAGCGCCGCAACCCAGACCACGCCGGGCGCCATGCGGCCCAGCAGCGCGGGCTCGGGGCCGACGGCCAACGGGAACAGGCTGGTCACGATGATGAAGAAGAACAGCGCGGCCAGCGTGTCGGCGCGGCGGCGCAGCGCCAGGCGCACATCGCGCTTGAACAGGCTGTGCAGCGCGGCCCAGCTGCCTGACGGCGTCACAGCGTCAGCACCTGTTGGCGCAGGTCGCTGGGCAAGGGCACGTCCTGGTGACTGGTCCAGACCACGCTGCCGCCGCGTGCCAGTTGCGCTTGCACCAGGGCCAGCAACCAGGCGCTGGCGGCGCTGTCGAGCGCATTGAAGGGCTCGTCCAGCACCCACAGCGTCGCCGCCGGCAGCAGCGCCAGGCGGGCCAGCACGGCTCGTTTGCGCTGGCCTTGCGACAGCAGCCGCGCCGGGGCGTGCTCGAAGCCACGCAAGCCGGCCGCCGCCAGCGCCATGCTCGCTTCTTGTGGCGTGGCCCGGGCGCCGCCAACAGCACAGGCGCATTGCAGGTTTTCCAGCGTCGACAAATCGTCCTTCAGCGCCGCCGCATGGCCGATATAGACCAGCTCGCGGTGAAATGCGTCGCGTTGCAGGTGCAAAGGCGCGCCGCGCCACAGTACGTTGCCCGCCGCCGGCAGGGCGAGGCCGCACAGCAGGCGCAGCAGGCTGGTTTTGCCGGCGCCGTTGGCGCCGCGCACGTGCAACAGCTCTGCGCAGGCCAAGTCATGCGTCAAGCCGCTGAACAACGGCCGGCCGCCGCGTTCGCACGCCAAGCCGCGCAAGCCCAGCAAGGCGTTCAAGATGCTGGCGGAAGACAGTCCGCAAAAAAGGGGGGGAGGATCTCGTCAGGCATGGAGGCGAACGGTTGACAGGACAGCTTTGAGCGGCAGTCTAAATGGGTGCGGCCGGTGCCTGGCTGGCCTGCACGGCCTGCACGATGCACCGCACTTGTTGGACGAGTGGCGCTGGCGGCGGCTGTTCGCCGCTCAACACGGTGCGGATGTAGTGCGCCGTGCTGGCGGCGTCGATCTGCCGCGGCAGCGATGGCAGCTGGCTCAGCGAACCTTCTTGCGCCGGCTGCGACAGATCGGGCCGTGGCCTGCCGTGAATGAAGACGTCCAGCCGCGGCAGGCGGCGCGGGTCGGCCACCGGCTCGCCTTCGGTGCCGCGCAGCAGCAGCGCATGGGCGTGGGTGTGCTGCAGGAAAGCGGCCAGCATGGCGTTGTATTCAGGGTGAGTGTGGTTGACGACACGCAGGCCCTGCTGGCCTTCTGTCGGGTCCAACAGCTTGGCCACGGTGTGGCCGGGGTTGCGCAAGCCGATCACCCGGCGCACCGCCAGCAGCCGGGCCAGCGGTGGGCACAGCGTTTCAATGCCGACGAACACCGGCTGGCCGCCGGCCCAGGCGGCCGCTACATCGCTGCTGCTGCGGGCGATGGGCCAGCCGAGTGCATCGACGATGTCCGCGCTGCCCACCCGGCCGGGTTCACGCAAGGGGCCGTGCACCAGCACGGCCAGGCCTTCACGCGCCAGCAAGCCGGCCAACAGCGGCGTCAGGTTGGGCAACTTGCGCGCGCCGTTGTAAGAGGGCAGCACGACGGCGGGCGCCGTGCAAACCGGCATCGCCATGCAACGCTCCAGCACTGCGGCCAGAAAACCGGCCAGTTCCGCCGTTGACTCGCCCTTGATGCGCATGGCAATGGCGAAAGCGCCAATTTCGAGATCGCTCGCGGTACCGTCGAGGACTTGACGCATCAGGTCGTACGACTGTGCCTGGTCGAGTGAGCGAGCGCCTTCCTTGCCGCGGCCGATTTCCTTGATGTAGGGCGCAATCGACATGCCATCTCCAAAAACAAAGGGCGAACAAAAGCCAGCCTTGTAGTGTGCCGGTTGCAGCGCAGGCCTCTGCCGCAGCACGGCGGCTGTGTTCTCAGTACGAGATGTTTCATGGCACAAGGCGCAGCAATTGCCCCTTGCCCCTCCATCCCGCTGGCTATCATCGGGCAGGGGTTTGCTGTCGCGCCGGCTGGTGGTGCCAGCCGCCGTTCGTTGACTGAGACGCCATGACCGAATTCACCTTGCCTGCTGCTGAATCAACCGCTTTTGCACGGGCGTTGGGCCAGCGGCATCAGTTGGCGGCAGGCGCTTTCGGCGCGCTGCTGTTCACGTGGGTTGAGCAATCGGATGCCGCGTTCGGCTTGAAGGACGTGGCATCCGGGCGCTACCTGCATGCCAATGAAAAGTTGGGTTTGTTGTGGGGCGTCGAAGTGGCCGCGCTGATCGGCAAGACCGACACTGAGTTATTGGGCAGCAACACCGCCGCGCCGCTACGCAGCGCCGATGCGGTGGCCAGCGCGCAGTTACTGCCGCACCAGAGTGAACACCACCTGCAGCAGGGCCCGCTGCGCCGCGATTTTCAGGTGTTGCGGCTGGCGCTGCCGTCTGCGGAGCCGAGTGTGCCAGCCCGCTTGGCCTGCCTGTGGGTTGACATCACCGAACAACGCCAACGCGAAGCGCAGCTGGCCCAGGCACTGGTTCAACTCGAACAACAGCAGGTGTACGCGGAAACCCTGCGCCGCGAGCAGCAAGAAGGCACGCGCCGCGACGACGCCACCGGCCTCTACCACGCGGCCCATTTTGAAGACCAATTGCGCCGCGAAGTCGATTTGTCATCGCGCGAGCACCGTGAATTCGCACTGGTGGCGATTCAGCTCGACCCCTTGCCCGGCGCTGCACCGACGCCACAGGCGCGACTGCGGGTGCTGGAAGCGCTGGGCCGGCTGCTGCGCAGCAACACGCGGGCCATGGATGCATCGAGCCGCATCGACGAGGAACATTTCGCCATTTTGCTGTCCGGTGTGGGCCTGGCAACCGCCCATTCACGCATGGAAGGGCTGCGCCGCCAGTGCGCCACGCAGCTGGTGGTGCTCAATGGCCAAAGCCTGGGCTTCAGCATTTCAATGGGAGTGGCGAGTTTTCCCCATACCGCCCATACGCAAGAGGAACTGGTAAGCGCGGCCGACGCCGCACTGGCACAGGCGCAACGCCGTGGTGGCAACCAGGTGGCGCTGGCCAGCATTCGCTTTGAAGCGCAAGACGGCGCGGGCGGCGAATCGCCATAACGACGGCGCGCGGCGCGCGCAATGAAAGAAGAAAGAAAAGGGTGTCCGCCGCGAACCGTGAGCCGCATTCCTGAACCCAGGGGATTCAGGTGGGCAAGGTCAGCCGGGCTTCGGGTTCATCTGACGCGAGACGATCACGCCCACCCGGTATGTTCCAAGCCCTGGCTCGCGAGAGCATCGGTTCAAGGAAATAAAAGCCCACGCGAACACGACGGACAAATCATTCTACGGCGCCGATTCGTGCGGCTGTAGAAGATTTACAGCAATGAACCCTGTGGTGCAAGGGCTTCATCGACGCGCTTGATCAAGGCGTCCACATCAACTCCGACGATGTCAGGCGATGAAGCGTCCGTGGCTGGCCGCTGCGCCAGGGCATAGGCCAGGTTCAGCGCGGCTAAAACGGCGATGCGTTCACGCGCCCGCACCTTCCCGGCAGTGCGGATGGCGTTCATTTCGCGGTCCACGCTGGCCACTGCTGCCATCAACGCCTTCTCACCGCCTTCGGGGCAGCCGAGCACGTAGCTCTGGCCCATGATGGTCACTTCAATTTGTTTCACAGCGCATCGTCCGGTTTCAAGGCAACGGCTTGGGCAGCAGCCGTCTCGTCAGGCAGGCGTTCCAGCAACGCATCGATGCGCCCGCGCGCTGCATTCAAACGCGAGCGCAGGCTGTCCCGTTCCTGCGTTGCCGCGCCCAGCTGCTGCTCGAGCAGCCGGTTCGCCTGCTGCAGTTCTTCATGGCGCAACAGCAGCCGCTCGACGCGTTCAGCCAATTCTTCGATCTTCGACATCCTGCAGCGTCCCTCAAACCGTGAGGCGGCATTGTAGAAGCCCGCCGGTCTGCTTTACTGCATGTGCTGGCCGCCGTTGATGGCGATGTTGGCGCCGGTCAAAAACGCTGCTTCATCCGACGCCAGGTAAATGACCAGCCCCGCTACCTCTTCAGGGCGGCCCAACCTGCCGACCGGGATTTGCGGAATGATCTTGGTGTTCAAAATGTCCTCGGGAATCGCCGTGACCATCTTGGTGCCGATGTAGCCGGGCGAAATGGTGTTGACGGTGACGCCTTTGCGCGCCACTTCCAGCGCCAGCGCCTTGGTGAAGCCGTGCACGCCGGCTTTGGCGGCCGAGTAGTTGGTCTGCCCGAAAGCGCCTTTGCTGCCGTTGACCGACGACACATTGATGATGCGGCCCCAGCCGCGCTCGACCATGCCGTCGCAGACCGGCTTGGTCATGTTGAAGACGGAGTCCAGGTTGGTGGCCATGACGGCGTCCCAGTTCGGCTTGTC
>JANXMO010000480.1 GCA_025354615.1 Burkholderiales bacterium
TAAATCACTGTGTAAAAACCGGAGGGGTTATTGAATTCAACATCTGCATAGCGGATGAGAAAGGCATTGAATGTGGGGCCGTTCGAGCCAACCAATTCAGAGAAAATGTGGCCGACAGACAGCGGTGCGGTGTGCAACATGCTCAACACGTACTCGAAACGGAAAGTGGGCCATTCCTGAGTGGCCAGATAACCTGCCCCGTTGTTCAACGCCGTGTAGTAATAGGTCGCCATGCGGCCTATCACAAAGCTCCAAAAATCGAGTTTCCCGTTGTAGGTGTCGGACGCCCAGGAACGCACGGATTCCGCAATGCCGAAGTAAAGCATCAGCAATGGCAGCGCAATGAAAGGGCCGCAGTAAATCACCGCCCGCAGCAGCGGCCGCTGTGAGCGAACGGCTTTGAGAGCGAGCATCAAGGCCAGCGGCATGACGGCCTCAATCAACGCCAGCCGCTCTGACCAGGCGTAGACGCGAAAAGCCGTCAATACCGCCAGCACGCCGCACATGATGTGCAATGCGCGCGGCACCGGTTTGTCACGGCGCAGCACCAGCCGCCAGGCGTAAATCGAGAAAAACACCGGCCCGCCATTGGCCAAAGAGGTCACGCCTGTCACCAACTCATCAGCCCGCTCGGGCAAGCGGACACCGGTCAGGATGGCCCACAGCAATGCGGGATTGAAAATATATTGGCGAAACCAAATCACATACGCCACCAGTGCCAAGCCGCCGATCACCAGTGCCGCACGGTCGGTCTCACGGGTGGGTGCGGGGTGTTTGCCACCGGTTGAAAACTGCTGGCCCAGCCAGCCGCCAAAAGCCATGACCAGGATCAATCCGACACCCAGCCACAAATACTCAGCATTCAAAAAGTGAATGCCCCGCGCTGTCAGCCCCTGCAAATTCAATTCAGCGGCAAAAAACACCAGGCAAAACATCGGCAATAAAAACCCCAAGGCAATGCCGGCGGGAGAACACCACCATGGCGCCATGCCACGCGCGAGTGAAGCGGGTGCATCATCATCAGCTGATGAAGCAGTGAAACTTGAAGCGGGTGTCATAAGAATTGGATTGAAAAATTACGGCTCTCAACGCGTTGTGCGTTGGCAACTATGCACTTGTAGCGGCCTTACAGGCGAGCGCCATTCCTGGCCACCGTAATCCAGTGGCTGGAAACACTTCGTCAGGCCCGCGGCTTGCTGTACTTATGCCTTTCGCGCAGCATTTTTTCCTTTGCATGTTTCCCGTTGATCTTCAAGTGAACAGTAATACCCGACCCACGTTGCAGGCGTTGAGCGATCCACGCGTGTCCATCGTCATTTGCAACTTCAATTACGGACGCTACTTGCAGCAGGCCATCGACTCCGCGCTCGCCCAGCAACCAGTGTGTCAGGTCATCGTCGTCGATGACGGCTCTATCGATGAATCAAGAGCGCTATTGGCCCGCGCCGATCCTCGCGTTGAAGTGGTGCTGCAACCCAACGCGGGGCAATTGGCTGCTTACAACAGCGGCTTTGAACGCTGCACTGGCGATGTGGTTATCTTTCTTGATGCTGACGACGCGCTTGAGCCGCATGCTGTCAGCACCATCCATCGCTTGTTTGATGAAGGCATCGTCAAAGTGCATTTTCGAATGCTGTTGGTCGATGAAGCCGGCCGAGCACTCGGGCAAACGGTTCCCGCCAACCTGGCGACGGGCAACGTCCTGACTCCCTTGATAAGACATGGGGTGTTGTATCCGTCAGCGCCCGGCTCGGGTAATGCCTACCGACGGTCGGTGTTGCAACGGCTGTTTCCGTTGCCGGTCGACGCGGTGGACCGCGTGGGTGCGGATTTCTTCCTCATCTACGGCGTGGTGGCCTTTGGCAGCGTTGCCGCGTGTGAATCGGCTTTGGTGCGTTACCGGCTGCACCGGCCGCCGCAAGCCGCGGACGATGCGCTGGTTTTCGGCAATGCCGCCCAGGGCAACGACGAAGCAGCCAAAGTTGCCACGCGCTATCAACGACTTGTTCAGTGGGTACAGCTGCGCACCGCCCACGCAGTGAATTACTCGCAGCCGTTTCTCGATTTTTCAGTCCAGAAGTCGCCCTACGTGTTGGCGGTGTTCGCCCAACCTTACCGATCGGCCTGGTGGGGCAGCCGGCGCGTGTTGAAGCGGCTGCTGCAAGCGGTTTGGTTGCAGCCGGCGTATGGACTGAAGAAAAAAATCGGCTTGTCGACCTGGGCGGTGTTGCTGCTGCTGGCCCCGCGGCGTGAGGCGATGCGGCTGGCGCGCTATGTCTGCAATCCAGCCAGCCGCACGCCGTGAAGCCAGGCCGCCTGCACAATGCGCTCTTCAACGGACGCTACCTGACCCGCCCTGCCACCGGGGTTGACCGCTTTGCCAACGAGTTGCTGGCCGCTGTGGCGTCGCGCCACGCATCGACAGTGCTTTCAATGGCGGTACCCAGTGGTACATCGGTGCAAAACGCCGCGGCTGCGCCGCCCCATGCCCTGCTTGCCGCCGGCCGCTTTCAAGGCCATGCTTGGGAACAACTGGACCTGCCGCGCCTTGCGCGCGCGCGGCCGCTGGTCAATCTGTGCAACACCGCCCCGTTATGGCGCCAGCAGCAACTGGTGGTTGTTCATGATGTGGGAACCGTGGCCAACGCCGCCAATTACAGCCTTGCCTTTCGCAGCTGGTACCGGCTGATGCACAGCGCCGTCATGCGCCGCGCGCGCGTGGTGGCCACCGTGTCGCGCTTCAGCGCTGATGAGCTGGCACGCGAATATGGAAAACGTCCGCAAGGCATCGAGGTCATCTCCGAGGGCGGAGAGCACATCCTGCGGGCCGCAGCTGACAACAGCGTGCTCGATCGGCTGCAACTCAATGGCCGGCGTTATGTGCTGGCCGTCGGCACACGCTCACCCAACAAGAATTTTCAGGCGGTGTTGCGTGCCGTGCAGCTGTTGGGTGACCCCGATTTGCTGCTGGTGGCAGCCGGTGGCGGCAACGCGCGCGTGTTCACCGAAACAGCGCTCGAAGACCCTTGCCTGCGCTTTACCGGCTACGTCAGCGACGGCCAGCTGCGGGCGCTGTATGAAAACGCGGCTTGTTTCGCTTTTCCTTCGTACTACGAAGGCTTTGGCCTGCCGCCACTGGAAGCCATGTGCTGCGGCTGCCCGGTCATCGTCTCGGACCGTGCCTCGCTGCCGGAAGTGTGCGGCGACGCCGCGCTTTACTGCCAGGCCGAAGATCCCACCACGCTTGCCACAGCGCTGCGGCGGCTGCTGGGCTCGCCATCACTGCAACACGAGTTGCGCCTGGCCGGCCGCGGGCGCGCCAGCCATTTTGGCTGGCACAAAGCTGCACAACACTTTGAACAGGTTTTCGATGCCCACTTTGCCTGAGCCGCTGCCGCTTGATACCCGGCCTGCTGTCACGCTCACCACGCCCGCCACAGCTACCACGCAATTGAAGATCGCCATCGTCCATGAATGGCTGTCGACTTACGCGGGCAGTGAGCGGGTGGTCGAGCAAATGCTGCAGGTCTACCCGCAAGCCGATGTCTTTGTGGTGGTCGACTTTGCCGAAGCCAAAGAGCGCACGTTCTTGAACGGAAAAAAGCCCACCACCACCTTCATTCAGCGGCTGCCGTTTGCCCGAACCAAATTTCGCGGTTATCTACTGCTGATGCCACTGGCGATGGAGCAATTGGATTTGTCAGCTTATGACTTGGTGCTGTCATCCAACCATGCGGTGGCCAAAGGCGTGATCACCGGACCCGACCAACTGCACGTCTGCTACGTTCATTCGCCCATTCGCTACGCCTGGGACTTGCAGAACCAATACCTGCAGGAAGCCGGCTTGGCGCGCGGCCTCAAAAGCTGGCTGGTGCGCATGGGGCTGCACTACTTGCGCAACTGGGACGTGCGCAGCGCCAATGGCGTGGATGCCTTCATTGCCAATTCCGCGTTCATCGCGCGGCGCACCCGCAAAGTGTGGCGGCGCGAGGCGGAAGTTATTTTTCCGCCGGTCGACGTGGACCGCTTCCCGCTCAGAACCGACAAAGAAGATTTTTACCTCACGGCGTCCCGCATGGTGCCGTACAAGAAGGTGCCGTTGATCATCGCGGCATTTGCCCGCATGCCAGACAAGCGCCTGGTGGTGATCGGCGAAGGCGCCGAGTTCGACAAGGCCAAAGCGGCGGCGACACCCAATGTCACGCTTTTAGGCTATCAGTCGCATGCCGTGCTGGTCGACCACATGCAGCGCGCCAAGGCGTTCGTTTTTGCAGCGGAAGAAGACTTCGGCATCACCCCGGTTGAAGCCCAGGCTTGCGGTACACCGGTGATCGCCTACGGCCGCGGTGGCTCGCTCGAGACCGTCCGTGGCAGCGGCGATCCAGCACTGCGCACCGGCCTGTTCTTTACTGAACAGACGGTGGAATCAATCGTGGCCGCGATTGGTCAATTCGAGAATGCGGGGGCTGACCTGTACCCACCGCAGCGCTGCCGCCAACACGCCGAAAAATTTGCCCCTCACGTTTTTCGTGAAGCGCTGCGCAGCAGCGTTGAACGGTCTTGGCAGGCCTTTCGCGGTGCACCACCATTACAGGGCGAATGAGTTATTTGAGCCCGCACAACGAACCGGGTAACTCCCTCTCCCGCCCGCGGGAGAGGGCCGGGGTGAGGGACTGCGCAGGGCACAGATCCCTCTACAGCAGCGTTTCGTTCTGTCCTACCGCTCGTTCATCACAACACCAGCCAGCTTCGCCGGGCCCTTGGACAACTGACCCACCAGCTTCTGCATCGCCGCCATCGGCGTCTCCCCGACCCGGCCGATCGCCAGCGCGGCGCCGCATGTGGCGGCAATCACACGCGCATCGGGGCCGTTGCAGTTGGCCGGCGTGTCGACCACGACATAGTCGAACTTCGTCAACAGCTCTTGAATCAGCAGCTTGAAGGCTGAACGCTGCAGCAACTCGAGCGGGTTGGGCGGCACCGCCCCGACCGGCAACACGAACAGGCTGGGCAAATCCCGCACCGCGTGAATCACGTTGGTTTCAGAGCGCCCCGACAGAATGCCTGACAAACCGCCATGGCCCTTGAG
>JANXMO010000492.1 GCA_025354615.1 Burkholderiales bacterium
GACGGCGTCTTTTTCGGTCAAAACCACGTCGGCCGTGTCCGCAGGCCAGGGCAGGTGCCGGTAGTCGTAATGGTCGGCCAGCGCGCGTGTTTCAAAGCGCAGGCCGGCCTGGTGCAAGGCGTCGAAAAAGCGCTGTGGCCGAGCCACGCCGGCCACCGCTAGCAGCGGCCGGCCGGCAAGTGCCCTCAAGGCTGCGTGTGTTGCGATGTCACCGGCCCACCAGCGGTCCAGTTGCACCGCCCCCTTCAGGCTGCGCGAGGCCAAATGGCCTGGCCACGGCGTGGTGGGGGCGGGTGCGTTGTAAAGCACCACACTGTGCGGCGGCGGCAGCGGCCCGAGCGGCTCGCGCAGCGGGCCAGCGGGCAACAACCAGCCGTTTCCCGTGCCGCGTTCATCGAACACGATCACCGAAGCCGCACGCGGCAAGCGGCGGTGTTGCAAGCCGTCATCGCTGACGATGATGTTGACCGCGGGATGCAGCCTCAGCAAGGCTTGACAGGCCTGGAACCGGTCACGCCCGACGACCACCGGCGCCCGCAGGCGAATGTGCAGCAACAGCGGCTCATCGCCAGATTGAGCCGCCGGCGTGTTGTCTGAAACCGGTGTCACCGCAGCGCTGGCCCGCCCGTGACCACGTGACACCACGCCGGGCGTCCAGCCGTGGCGGCGCAGCAGTTCCACAACGGCCATCACCGTGGGCGTTTTGCCCGCGCCGCCCGCCACCAGGTTGCCCACCACAACCACCGGCACCGCCAAAGAAGGTGCCAGCTGAACGGGGCGAACGGCCAGCCAGAGGCGCACGAGTTGCGACAACGGCCACAGTGCCAGCGCCAATGGGCCATGCGACAACCAGGCGTGTTCGATCACGTGTACCAGGCGCTGCTGCCACGTGGCCACGCATGCCTTCACGTTTCGGTGGGCGTCAGCGGGCGTCGCCGGGCTGCGACGTTTGGGCGGCAAAAGTCAAACGCGGCAAATTGGCGCGGCGTGCTGCTTCCATCACGTTGATGACGGACTGGTGGGCCGCCGTGGCGTCGGCCGACACCACTACCACCATGTCGTTGGCACCGCCGGCCGCGAGGGTCAGCTCACTGGCCAGCAATTCGACACTGCGCCCCTCCACCGGCTTGCGGTTCACCGCAAAGCGCCCATCGGCGGAAACCGACACCACGATGTCACGCGGGCGGTCACGCGCCTTGTCGGCATCGGCGGCCGGCAGGATGACCTGCAGCTCGGTGAATTTTGAGTAGGTCGTCGACAGCATGAGGAAAATCAAAATCACCAACAGCACGTCGATGAACGGAATCAGGTTGATTTCCGGCTCCTCGGGCCGGCGTGTACGGAAGTTCATCGGCATGGCGCAGGCTCCGTCGTCACAAGGCGCTCAGGCCGGTGCGGCCTGTCGTGGCACGGCAAAGCGCATCAAATGCGGCGTCAACCGCTCGCAAGCCTGCTCCAGCTCCAGCGCATACGCGTCCACCAGCCCGCGGAAATAGCGGTAGAACATCAATGAAGGAATGGCGATCATCAACCCGAAGGCCGTGTTGTAAAGCGCGATCGAAATGCCGCTCGCCAACAAGGCCGGGTTGTTGCCGCCGGTGGGCGACTGCGCGCCAAAAATTTCGATCATGCCGATGACCGTGCCCAACAGGCCAAGCAGCGGCGCGGCCGACGCAATCGTTCCCAGAGTGTTCAGATAGCGCTCGAGACGGTGAACGGCGGCGCGGCCTGCGCCTTCGAACGCTTCACGCAAACGGGGCTCGCTGATACGCGGTTCGGCGACCACCGCTCTGACGCCGGCCGCCAGCACGTGCCCGAGCACCGAGTTGTCCGCCAGCTTGTTGACGACATCGGCGGCAGGCAAACTGGTACGCGTCACGCCCATCACTTCATCGAGCAAACGCGGCGGCATCACATGCCGTGCGCGCAAGCTGAACAGACGTTCGATGATGACGGTCAGGGCGGCGATGGAGCAGGCCAGCAAGGGCCAAATCGGCCAGCCAGCGGCTTGTATGATCGAAAGCAAGCAAGTCCTTTCAGCGGCGCGGCAGGCCGCTAATCATCGAACGATTATGGCTTGTTGTTGGCTTGAGTTTAAAACGCGGAACGGATTGGCAATTCCACTTCATTAGCCCATGACGCAAGGACCGGCCTGTTGATAACTTTGTGTGTAACTTCTGCTGGCAGGCTGAAAATGAGCAAATTTAAATAGAAATAGAACACGACGTCTTGTCAGTCAAGCCAATAATGTCTATTTAAATCAATGGCTTGCGCTAATATTAAAATGCGATGACAAAACTGTAGGTAATTTGATCTTTTATTGTCGGCCTGTGGACTTTTATATATTTTTTATCCGAATAAATCATTTGCCCGGCAAGCCATGGTGATTTCACCGCCTGTTTCATCGATTCAAAGGCGCTGTTCATGGAGCTGCTGAACGCTGGTGCCTTGCGCATGGTGTGGGGCGTGGGCGCCCTGGTGCAAGCGGTGGGTGAAGCGGTGGCGGCCCGCTTTGGCGCTGTTACGGTTCAAGGTGAACTGTCTGGATATACGCGCGCTGCCAGCGGCCATGCTTACTTCAATTTGAAGGACGCCATGGGCCAGCCGGCGCTGATTCGCTGTGCCATGTTTCGTCGCGCTGGAGCGCTGCTCGACTTCACCCCGGTCGACGGGCAGCGGGTTGAACTGCGCGGCCGCTTGGGCGTGTTCGAGCCGCGCGGTGAATTGCAATTTGTCGTTGAAGCCATGCAGCGTTGCGGGCAAGGCAGTCTTTTCGAGCGATTCCTCCACCTCAAACAGCAGCTGCAGGAGCAAGGCCTGTTTGATGCGGCACGTAAACGGCCTTGGCCTGCGCATTTGCAGTGCCTGGGTGTGGTGACTTCCCTCGCCGGGGCGGCTTTGCACGACGTGGCGGCAACTCTGGCGCGGCGCGCTCCCCATGTCCGTCTTCACATTTACCCCAGCTTGGTGCAGGGCGACAACGCGCCGGCCGAACTGGTCGCCGCCATCGGCCTTGCGAGCCAGCGTGCAGAAATCGACGCCCTGCTGGTGGCGCGCGGCGGCGGCTCGCTGGAAG
>JANXMO010000528.1 GCA_025354615.1 Burkholderiales bacterium
CGGGCTGGCGGCGCTGTTTTATTTTTTGTACCGCTACACGGTGCAGCTGGGTTTTCTCGATGGCACACCCGGGCTCATTTACCATGTGCTGCAAGGTTTTTGGTACCGCTTCCTTGTCGGCGCCCGGGTGGTTGAGCTGGAGTCGTCGATTGCACACCTGACAGATCGACAGACGGTTATTGCGGAGTTGTCTCGCCTGACCAAGCTTGACCTGCAAGCTGCAATAGCTGCATTGCCTGCACCACAACCAGCAGCGAGCAACGGGAAAGATCCGCTGGCATAACGATTATGGCTGCGCGCGTGTTCGTCTAAACAGCACATACATACACAGCTCAAGTTACCAACTTTCAACGATGGGACGATAAAACACGGCCTTGAATTTGAAAAATATCCAATCTAAAAATTTCTTGCCGCTGTAATCGACTCCACGACTGTTGCCATTCAAAAATGGCCGTCAACACCTCCACATTGACAGCAAGCAGAATCCTCTACAACCCATCCTCATGCCGATACCCTTGCAGCGCCATGTTCAAGCTGACAAATACTCCAGCCCATTTTCATTGGTCACCCGCTGGCGCACGCTGATTTGGGGTCTGACATGGACATTGCTGTGCCGATGGACGCCCAAGCCTTTGAACCGCTGGCGTTTGTTGTGGCTGAAAGCCTTCGGCGCTACCTTGTATGGTTGTCCCTTCGTCCACCAACGCGCCCGTATCACTCACCCTTGGCGATTGACACTGCACGACCGTGCATGCCTTGGCGACGGTACTGTGGCCTATACGCTGGGGCCGGTGATTTTGGAAAACGATTGCACCGTGGCGCAGGAAGCTTACCTGTGCACCGGCACGCATGACTTGTCTCACCCCGACACACCTTTGTTGACGGGCACCATCACCGTCGGTGCCCATGCATTTATCGGCTTGCGGGCCATCGTGCTACCAGGTGTGTCGATCGGCGCAAACGCCATTGTTGGCGCTGGCGCGGTGGTGACACGGGATGTGCCCCAACAGTGCGCGGTAGCGGGCAACCCCGCAAAACCAATACGTCGGAAGTAGCCGCGCAACTGCGCATGTGACGGCGAAAACGGCTGGCGCTTTGCCCTGGGCCAAGACGGCGAGCCGTGGCAAGCGCTGGCCCGCTGCATCGACAACGCCACCGCCACCCTGGAGCAACCCGGCGCCCGTGCCGCCCTGCGCGACCACGCGCGCGCCACGGCGCAGCGCTTCACGCTGGCACAGGTAGCAACCCTGCTGCTGGAAGATTTTGAATTGCTTTGTCGCTGAGCCTGCTCGGCAACAAGCGCAGGAACGCTTCCAATGGAGTCCGTCAGGCTGCGAACTCCGGTGCGCAAAAGCGCCTCTCAAGTATCCAAAACAGCGGCAGGCTTGGCAGATAGCTCGATCCCGAGGGCCTTAATCACCGTCAGTGTCGTGCGCAGTGTCGGATTGCCCTCGGCGCTGAATGAGCGGTAGAGCTGTTCACGCGACAGGCCCGTCTGGCTAGCGCCGTGTTTCACTGATGTCGGTACTTATAAAACCGATGCATTTGGCGCTGTGGCAAGGCGCCCACCACAGGGCCAAAGGCGCGGTTTTATAA
>JANXMO010000540.1 GCA_025354615.1 Burkholderiales bacterium
CAAAGGGTTGTCGCCTACACGGATGGATGCTCGTCGCGATGATTTGAGCGCAAGCCAGCGGCGGCTGGTGGCAGCCGGTATGGTGGTGGTGCATCTGGGCGCGTTGTGGGGCTTGTTGCAGGTTGGCGAGGTGCGTGAAACGGTGATCGAGGCGGCGCCTGTCTTTGCGCGGCTGATTGCGCCGCCTGCACCGCCTGCGCCTCCCGCACTGCCAAAAGTGCAGCCGCCACTCCCACGCCCTGCCCCGGTGTTGCCGCAAGCGCCGCAGCCCTTGCCGGTACTGGCCGCGGCACCGTCGCCAGTGCCTGCGGCCTTCAATGTGCGGGTGGCGCCGGCCGACCCGGCACCGGCTGCCGTGGCGCCGGTCACTGCGCCTCCATTGCCGCCCAGCCCAGCGCCGCCAGCGCCCGCCGTTGCGGCCGCGCCGAAAGTGATTCCGGCGTCAGCCGTGCAGTTCAGCGAGCCGCCGGCGGTCGAGTACCCGCGGCTGTCGAAGCGCAATGGCGAAACGGGGCGGGTGATCGTGCGGGCGTATGTGGAAGGCGCGGGTGGCGCGCCCAGCAGCGTGCAGGTCAACCAGTCGTCAGGCCACCCGCGGCTGGATGAAGCGGCGCTGTCGGCCGTGCGCAAGGCGCGCTTCAAACCGTATACCGAGAACGGCCAGCCAGTGGCGGGCTGGGCGCTGATCCCGATCGATTTTGAACTGGAGAAATGACCTCATGAATGCAGATGCTGCCAACCTGGGCTTCGGCCACTTCATCGCCCAGGCCGATGTCGTGGGCAAAAGCCTGCTGCTGATCCTGGTGGCGATGTCCATCGCCTCGTGGGTGATCATTGCCCTCAAGGGCGTGTCGCTGCTATTGCGCAAGGGCCGCAGCCGGGCGTTTCTCGACTTCTTCTGGAACGCCACATCGCTTGAAGCCGTTGCGGCCCACGTGGCTGCGCACGGCGCGCGTGACCCGTTTTCGCACGTCACGGCGCAGGCCATGCAGGCGCAGGCCCACCACGCGCGCTACGGCGCGGCGCGGCTTGAAGAAGCCGGCTCGTCAAGCGAGTTCGTGACGCGCACGATCAAGAAGGTGTTGGACGAAGAGCACACGCGGCTCGAAAACGGCTTGGCCGTGCTGGCGACTGTCGGCGCCACGGCGCCGTTCGTGGGCCTGTTCGGCACCGTGTGGGGCGTGTACCACGCGCTGGTGGCGATCGGTATGAGCGGCGCGGGCACGCTGGACAAGGTGGCCGGCCCGGTGGGCGAGGCGCTGATCATGACCGGCCTCGGCCTGGCCGTCGCCATTCCCGCGGTCGTTGGCTACAACTGGCTGACCCGCACCAACCGCGTGATCGCGGCGCGGCTCGATGCCTTTGCTTATGAGCTGCACACCTTCGTGTCGATGGGCCAGGCACTGGGCCATGGCGCCGTGTCCGCAGGCGCCATGGCCGGCCACAACGTGCGGCCATTGACTTCGCCCACGCCGGCAGCCGCCTGATCAACCTGAGCCGAACGGAGCACAGCCATGGCCTTCGCCAGTTTCGATTCCAAACACGCCGGCGCGCCAATGGCCGAGATCAACATGGTGCCGCTGATCGACGTCATGCTGGTGCTGCTGGTGATTTTCATCATCACGGCGCCGCTGCTCACGCAAGCCGTCAAGCTGGAGCTGCCCAAAGCCACGTCGCAAGTCAATGACGTGCGGCCGGAAAAAATTGATTTCGCTATCGACGCCGCGGGCAGCCTGTTCTGGAACGGCGAA
>JANXMO010000547.1 GCA_025354615.1 Burkholderiales bacterium
ACCTGGGAATTCCTTTGGGTGTCGTGTATTTTGCTGTCACGGGGTTTCTCGCCGGCTTGCTGTTTACACGCTATGTCAACGGCTCTTTGACCGGAGCACTTTTTTACCCGATGTTTTTTATTTCCTACCTTGAAGTGTTCCGTTACCCATATTTGGGTTCAGGGCGTGCATTCGCCTGTGCTGTTTGTGCGCTACTGGTGTTGGGGCTGGTTTATTCCGCACGTTACAAAGAGCAGTCGGCCCCTATCCTTGAAGACATTTTTTCCAATTGATGTTTTTTCCAGGAAACCGACGCTTACAAATCTGCGTTCAATTGAGTAGGAGGGCTGTCGAAACAAAAGAAAATATTGCTGCAACTCTTGCAGCACCACTCTTTGGTTCGGACTTATGCCTTCCTTTATTTTTAAAAACGTCGTGTTTTCTTTGATTGCTGCTTGCATGGTGACCGCCTGTGGCGGCTCGACAGATGCGGTGCCTGACATCACGCCTGCCACAGGCCAGGGCATTTCCGCTGCCGCGGCTTCCTCACGTTCTTCTGCTCAATCCATCGCTACCGACAGTGCTGCCAGCGCCGCCTGGACACTCTGTGGGGGCGAAAACGCGTGGTGCAGCTTCACAGGAACGCAGACCGTTCGCTATGGCGCCGGCTCGCAGACAGTGGAAAAAGTGCTGACCAACGGCGTGCAATGCGGCAACGCCGTGTTTGGCGACCCGGTTCAGGGCGTCGTCAAATCATGCTGGTTGCCCGCCCTTCCGATCGCTGCCGACGTATGGACGCCGTGTGCCAGTGAAGGCCAAATTTGTTCCCTGAACGGCACCACCACCGTGCGTTACGGCGCGAACGCCAGTTACGTGACACGTGAAATGAGCGGCGCTGTCAGTTGCAGCAATGCCACGTTTGGCGACCCCATCATGGGTGTCGTCAAAACCTGTTCCTATGCGACGCCGCAGCGCGCCGTCGCCGCAAGTGACCCCTGCGAAGCGCTGCCACCGCTGCCTTCATTACCAGCCAACTACAACGTCGTGACGTCGTTTTGCAAAAACGGCAAATGCGCCCGCCCCGATGACGACGTGGACGACACCGATGCACTAGATGAGGCCCTGAACCAATCGGCCGGCAAATTCCTCGTCTTCCCGCCCGGCAAATACCTGATCAGCCGTTCGCTGCGCGTGAAGCAAAGCGGTGTCACCTTGTGGGGCGCTGGCGCCACCCTTCATGCCACGAATTGGGACGATCAATCGATCATCATCGAAGCCAACGACACATCGATTTATGGCTTCCGGCTGACCGCCGTCACCCAGCAGCGCGGCTCGCGCGCCGAGCACACCCGGATTGCGATTTACGGGCCGGCGGGCGTCAACCCCATCGTCAAAAACACCGTCATACGCAACAACCAGATCGTCAACGCTGGAGACGCCGGCACGCCATTGGCCAATTCGGCCACCGGAGCGGGCATTTTCGTCAACGCGGCCGATGGCTTCTTGATTGCCGGCAATACCGTCGCCCGATCATTGGCGGACGGCATTCACATGACGGGCGGAGCACGCAACGGCCGAGTGTTAGGCAACACGGTGCGTGAAACCGGCGACGACATGATTGCCATCGTGTCTTACGCCTACCCAGACCCCAACACCAACACAGCCGCCACCATTGCCGCCAATTTCTCAAACAGCATGGCGGCTTACCAAGACCGCAACATTCTGGTGGCCAACAACAACCTGTCGGGCCAATACTGGGGCAGGGGAATCGCTGTCGTGGGCGGGCGTGACA
>JANXMO010000551.1 GCA_025354615.1 Burkholderiales bacterium
ACCGGCACCGAAAACCTGCTGATGGCGGCCACCTTGGCGCAAGGTGAAACGGTGCTCGAAAACGCTGCGCAGGAGCCCGAAGTCGTCGACTTGGCACAAATGCTGATCGGCATGGGTGCGCACATTGAGGGCCAGGGCACGCGCCGCATCCGCATCCAGGGTGTGGACCGGTTGCACGGCGTGCAACACCGCATCGTGCCCGACCGCATCGAAGCCGGCACTTTTTTGTGCGCCGTGGCGGCGGCGCAGGGCGACGTGGTGCTGCGCCAGGCGCGGCCCGACCACCTCGACGCCGTCATCGACAAGCTGCGCGAAGCGGGGGTCGACATCGAGTGCGGCAGCGATTGGCTGCGCATCCGCAGCCAGCGCCGGCCGCGCGCGGTCAGCCTGCGCACCAGCGAGTACCCGGCCTTTCCAACCGACATGCAGGCGCAGTTCATGGCGCTCAACTGCATTGCCGACGGCAGCTCGAAGACGACGGAGACCATCTTCGAAAACCGCTTCATGCACGTCAACGAGTTGATGCGCTTGGGCGCGCGGATCGAGGTTGACGGGCATCTGGCCATCGTCCATGGCGTGCCGCGTTTGTCGGGCGCCGCTGTGATGGCGACCGATCTGCGCGCGTCGGCCAGCCTGGTGGTGGCCGGCCTGGTGGCCGAAGGCGAGACGCGGATCGACCGCATCTACCACCTCGACCGCGGCTACGACGCCATGGAGGCCAAGCTGCGCAGCCTCGGTGCCGACATTGAGCGTGTGGCCGCATGACGATGATCACGCTGGCGCTGTCCAAGGGCCGCATCTTCGATGAAACGCTGCCGCTGCTCAAAGCCGCAGGAATCGAGATCGGCGAAGACCCGGAGCAGTCCCGCAAACTGATCATCGCCACCAGCCGCCCGGATGTGCGCGTGGTGCTGGTGCGCGCCGCCGATGTGCCGACTTACGTGCAATACGGCGGCGCCGACCTTGGCGTGACCGGGCTCGATACGCTGGTGGAGCACGGCGGCGCGGGCCTGTACCAGCCGCTTGACCTGCAGATCGCCCGCTGCCGCATGAGTGTGGCGGTGCGGGCTGATTTCGATTACGCCAGCGCCGTGCGACAGGGCTCGCGTTTGAGCGTGGCCACCAAGTACACAAAGATCGCGCGCGACCACTTCGCTGACAAAGGTGTTCACGTCGACGTCATCAAGCTGTACGGTTCGATGGAGCTGGCGCCGTTGACCGGCTTGGCCGACGCCATCGTCGACCTCGTTTCGACCGGCGGCACCCTGCGCGCCAATGGCTTGGTGGAAGTGGAGGAAATCATGCGCATTTCGGCTCGGCTGGTCGTCAACCAGGCGGCGCTCAAGCTCAAGCGCGAGGCCTTGCGCAGCTTGATCGATGCGCTTGCGCCGGCACCGTTGCAGCTTTCGCCATGAACGTCAACATTCGCCACTTGCACACCAGTGCGGCCGACTTTGAAGTCGAATTTCAGCGTGTGCTGCATTGGTCGGCTGAAACCGACGAGCAGATCGAGGAACGCGTTGCCGCCATTCTGGCCGACGTGCGCGTGCGTGGCGATGCGGCGCTGCTCGAGTACACGCAGCGCTTCGATGGGTTGGCCGCACCTTCGGTAGCGGCGCTGGAAATCACACCGGCCGAGCTGCAAGCCGCGCTGGGCGCGATTTTGCCGGCGCAGCGTGACGCGCTTGAAGCGGCCGCGGCGCGCATCCGCAGCTTCCACGCGCGCCAGCTCGACGCTTGCGGCCGCTCCTGGCATTACCGCGATGCGGACGGCACGCTCCTGGGCCAGAAAGTCACGCCGCTCGACCGGGTCGGTATTTACGTGCCCGGCGGCAAGGCGGCCTATCCGTCGAGCGTGCTGATGAATGCGCTGCCCGCGCAGGTGGCGGGTGTGGGCGAGATCATCATGGTCGTGCCGGCGCCGGGCGGCGAACGCAACGCCATGGTGCTGGCCGCGGCGTCTATTGCCGGCGTCAGCCGCGTCTTCACGCTGGGTGGCGCGCAGGCCGTGGCGGCGCTGGCGTACGGCACCGCCACCGTGCCGGCGGTCGACAAAATCACCGGCCCGGGCAATGCCTACGTGGCCAGCGCCAAGCGGCGCGTGTTCGGCAAGGTCGGCATCGACATGATCGCCGGCCCCAGTGAAATTCTGGTGCTGGCCGATGGGAGCACGCCGCCCGACTGGGTGGCGATGGACTTGTTCAGCCAGGCCGAGCACGACGAGTTGGCACAAAGCATCCTGCTGTGCCCGGATGCCGGCTACATCGCCCAGGTGCACGCGGCCATCGACCGCCTGCTGCCCGGCATGCCGCGCCAGGCGGTCATTCGCGCTTCACTTGAAGGGCGCGGGGCGCTGATTCAAACGCGCAGCATGGAAGAAGCCTGCGACATTTCCAACCGCATCGCGCCCGAGCACCTGGAAATCAGCTCGTCCGACCCGCACCGCTGGGAGCCAGCGCTGCGCCATGCCGGCGCCATTTTCATGGGGGCATTCACCAGCGAAAGCCTGGGTGACTACTGCGCCGGTCCCAACCATGTGCTGCCGACTGCCGGCACGGCGCGGTTCTCGTCACCGCTGGGCGTGTACGACTTTCAAAAGCGCAGCAGCGTGATCGAAGTCAGCGCCGAGGGCGCGCAGACGTTGGGCCTCATCGCCGCCGAACTGGCGTACGGCGAAGGTCTGCAGGCCCACGCGCGCGCTGCCGAAATGCGATGCAAGCGATGACGCAGCTGCCGCCGCCGCAGGCCACTGACGTTCGCCTTGACGAGCGCATGCAATTTGCGCTGCGCGGTGACTTGCGAGACCTGCAGGCCTATGCCGTGCAACCCAGCGCCGGCCTGGTCAAGCTCGACACGATGGAAAACCCGTTTCGCCTGCCTGCGGCGCTGCGCCAGGCTTTGGGTGAGCGCCTGGCCGCGGTGGCGCTGAACCGTTACCCGGCCGAGCGGATTGAGGTGCTGCGTGACGCATTGGCGCAGCATGCGTGCCTGCCCGCGGGCTGCGCCTTGACGCTCGGCAATGGCTCCGATGAGCTGATTTCGATGCTGTCTCTGGCCGGCGCGGTGCCGGGCGCGAGCTTCCTGGCCCCGGTGCCGGGCTTCGTCATGTACGAGATGGCGGCGCGGCTGCACGGCATCAACTTCATCGGCGTGCCGTTGACCGCGGAGTTTGAGCTGGATGAAAGCGCGATGCGTACCGCGATCGAGCGCCATCGGCCCGCCGTGATTTACCTGGCGTACCCCAACAACCCGACCGCCAACTTGTGGGATGACGCGGTGATCGACCGTCTCATCGCCACCGCGCCCGGCCTGGTCGTCATCGACGAGGCCTACCAGCCGTTTGCCGCCCGTGATTCACTGGCCCGGCTCGTGCGCCACCCCCAGGTGCTGTTGATGCGCACGATGAGCAAATTCGGCTTGGCGGGCGTGCGCGTCGGCTACCTGATGGGGCGCCAAGAATTGATCAGCGAGATCGACAAGCTGCGCCCGCCATTCAACATCAGCGTGCTGAACTGCGAAGCAGCGCTGTTCGCGCTTGAAAACGTTGCTGAATATGCCCGCCAGGCGGCGTTGATCCGCCTTGAGCGCGAACAACTTCAGCAGGCGCTGGCCGTGTTGCCCGGCGTGCGCGCTTACCCGAGCGAGGCCAACATGATCGTCGTTCGAGTGCCCGATGCAGCCCGCACGTTTGCGGGCATGGAGCAACGCGGCGTGCTGGTCAAAAATGTTTCCGCGCTGCATCCCTTGCTCGACAACTGTTTGCGCATCACCGTGGGTACGCCTGAGGAAAACCCGCTGATGATGGCCGCTTTGAAAGCCAGCCTGTGACGATCAATACGATGACGACGCCCGCGCGTACCGCCCAAGTGCAGCGCGACACCGCTGAAACGCAAATCCATGTGGCCCTCAACCTGGACGGCAGTGGCGCCTCGTCGCTGGCCACCGGCATCGGTTTTTTCGACCACATGCTCGATCAGATTGCCCGCCACGGCTTGATCGACCTGACCGTGCAGGCCAAGGGCGACCTGCACATCGACGGCCACCACACCGTTGAAGACGTCGGCATCACCTTCGGCCAGGCGCTGGCGCAGGCGGTGGGCGACAAGCGCGGCCTGCGCCGCTATGGCCAGGCGTATGTGCCGCTGGACGAAGCGCTGTCGCGCGTGGTCATCGATTTGTCGGGGCGGCCGGGGCTGCACATGCGGGTCGACTTCCGCAGCGGCCGCATTGGTGAGCTCGACACCCAGCTGGTGTATGAGTTTTTTCAGGGCTTCGTCAACCACGCCGGCGCTACGCTGCACATCGACAACTTCCACGGCCACAACGCGCACCATCAGTGCGAAACGATCTTCAAGGCGTTTGCCCGCGCTTTGCGCATGGCGGTTGAAATCGACCCGCGCGCGCCGAGCGTGATTGCGTCCACCAAAGGGTCGCTGTGACAGGCGTTTTAACGGCGTGAGCACTTCCACCGTAGCCATCGTCGACTACGGCATGGGCAACCTGCGCTCGGTGTGGCAAGCGGTACTTCACGCGGCGCAGGGCACCGGCGTCGAGGTGACCGTGACGGCCGATGCCGACGTGGTGGCCGCCGCCGACCGCATCATCCTGCCCGGCCAGGGCGCCATGCCGGATTGCATGCGCGAGCTCCAGGCCTCCGGCCTCGAAGCCACCGTGCGGCAAGCCGCCGCCAACAAGCCGCTGCTGGGCGTGTGCGTGGGCATGCAGATGTTGCTGTCGCACAGTGAAGAGGGCCCCAGCCGCGGCCTGGCCTTGATGGAGGGCCAAGTGCGCAAATTTCAGCTGGAAGGCCGGCTGCAGCCCGATGGCAGCCGCTATAAAGTGCCCCACATGGGTTGGAACCGGGTCATCCAGTCACAGCCGCACGCGCTGTGGCAAGGCGTGTCCGATGGCGCTTTTTTCTATTTTGTGCACAGTTTTTACGCCGATCCGTCAGACCTACGCGACAGGGCCGGTGAAACCCAGTATGGTGAGCGCTTTACCTGCGCCCTGGCGCGGGATAACATTTTTGCAACGCAATTCCACCCCGAGAAAAGTGCTGCCGACGGTTTGGCGCTGTATCGGAATTTTTTGCGTTGGAATCCTTGAGTATTTTTGGGTGGCCGGCCGCATCGGTCTGCTGTTGATTCTTATCTGCCTTTTTGGCCATGCTGCTCATACCCGCGATCGATCTCAAAGATGGTAAATGTGTTCGCCTCAAGCAGGGCGACATGAACGAGGCGACGCCGTTTGGCGACGACCCGGCCGTGGTGG
>JANXMO010000109.1 GCA_025354615.1 Burkholderiales bacterium
CCGCCTTCAAAACCCACCTTGTGGAATCCACCCGAGCGAGATTTTTGGCCCTTATGACCACGCCCTGCCGTCTTGCCCAGTCCAGAACCGATACCGCGACCAACGCGACGGCGACAATGCTTTGCACCTACTGCAGGCTTAATAGAATTCAAATTCATAACTTGTTCGTCTCAATTGCCGTCAAAGTATTTTTAACAGATACGCAACTTTATTGATCATTCCGCGCACCGAAGGAGTGTCTTCTAGTGTTGAAACACTGTTTAACTTGCGCAATCCAAGACCTCTTATCGTCGCACGATGAGATTCTCGTGTTCCGGCAATACTGCGTACAAGCTGTATAGAAACAGTGCTTTGACCAGCAACGCTTTCTAACACGGTATTATTCATTATAATGACCCTCCGCTTCAACCTAATAATGCTTCGACAGACAATCCACGTTTTGCAGCAATTTCGGCAGGCGTGAAAGTACGACCTAAAGCATTTAACGTCGCGCGCACCAAATTGTATGGATTTGACGAACCCAAGCTTTTACAAACGATATCGGTAACACCCATGACCTCAAACACCGCACGCATTGGGCCGCCTGCAATAATTCCCGTTCCGGGAGGAGCTGGAGCCATTAGCACATGTGAAGCCCCGTGCTCACCCACCACCTTGTGATGAATTGAGCCATTTTTCAAAGCGACTTTGACCATGTTTCTACGGGCGGACTCCATCGCCTTTTGAACCGCAACGGGAACCTCTTTGGCTTTACCTTTTCCCATTCCAATGCGCCCGTCACCATCACCAACTACCGTCAAAGCGGCAAAGCTGAGCGTACGTCCGCCCTTGACAACTTTCGTGACACGGTTGACGGCAATCATTTTTTCTTTCAAACCATCATCATTGCCTTCGGTTTGAGCACGCGGTTGAAACTTTGCCATTATTGAATTCCTTGTCGACTCGACTGCCTAACTATTGACACAATCAAAACAAAAGTATTAAAACTTTAATCCTGCTTCGCGAGCCGCATCAGCAAGCGCCTTTACACGGCCGTGATAAGCAAATCCAGAACGGTCAAAGGCAACATTTGCAATGCCTGCAGCCTGCGCCTTTTCAGCAATTCTTTTGCCAATCAAGGCGGCAGCATTGACATTTCCTCCACGACCACTGGCGCCCAACATTTTTCTCATATCCGGCTCAACAGTGGAAGCGCTCGCCAATATAGAACCACCATCCTCAGAAACAACGGCCGCATAAATATGCAAATTTGTTCGAAATACAGTCAAACGCATCACGCGCTGGTTTGCAATACGAATCCGCGTTTGTCGAGAGCGGCGAACGCGCTGATCTTTTTTGTTCAACATGTTTTCGCTTCCTACTTTTTCTTTGTCTCTTTGATCGTTATTTTTTCATTGAAATAACGAATTCCCTTACCCTTATAAGGCTCAGGCGGGCGTAGTGCACGAACTTCAGCCGCAAGCTGCCCGACAACTTGACGATTCGCGCCCTTAATCAAAATTTCAGTAGGAGTCGGACACTCAACAGACACTCCCAGCGGCATCTCAATCGAAACAGGATGAGAAAATCCGATCTGAAGATTTAATTTATTACCAAGTGCTTGAGCTTTATAACCAACCCCAACGAGCACAAGTTTTTTTTCAAAACCCTTGCTAACGCCGTTGACCATGTTGGAAACCAATGCTCGCATTGTTCCTGACATGGCATCAGCCGCAACGGAATCATTGGCAGGCAAGAAAAAAACCTTGTTATCCTCGATAGTCGAAAAAACCAAAGAATTGGCTGGATAAGTCAAAGTTCCCAAGGCACCTTTAACTGTAATCAAACCGCCCGCAGTGGTTACATCAACACCACCAGGTATGTTGACAGGCATTTTACCGACACGGGACATATAACTATTCCTCTTGAATTCGCAATTTATTTTGAGGGCGTATTACGCCACATAGCACAATACTTCACCACCCACACCAGTCTGACGGGCTTTGCGATCAGTCATCACGCCCTGAGGCGTCGTTACAATAGCCACCCCCAACCCATTCATTACATTTGGTATATCATGCCGGCCTTTATAAACACGTAACCCAGGGCGACTAATTCGCTCAATATGTTCAATAACAGGGCGACCTGCATAATACTTGAGGAGTATTTCCAATTGAGGCTTTGTCGGCTCACCTACTACAGAAAACCCCTCAATATAACCTTCATCTTTTAAAACCTGTGCAATAGCCTTCTTCAAACTAGAAGAAGGCATTACAACACTTACTTTTTCAACCATTTGTGCATTGCGAATGCGTGTCAGCATATCTGCAATAGGATCACTCATGCTCATTGCAATTCTCCTTGCGGTGCCTCGGTGTGCGTCAATATACGCGCGGCTTTACCAGCTGGCTTTGACCAAACCGGGAATGTCACCTTTGAAAGCAAGTTCACGGATCTTATTTCTACCCAGCCCAAATTTTCTAAAAGTGCCTCGCGGGCGCCCTGTTATTCCACAGCGGTTTCTTTGACGCGTCGGATATGCATTACGCGGCAACCTTTGCAACTCTAAACGCGCCGCATATCGCTCTTCGTCAGATTTTTTGGCATCATTTGCAGCAGTTTTCAACTCTTCATATCTTTTTGAAAATTTAGCCACCAAACGCTCACGTTTTAACTCGCGCTGAATTAAAGAAGTTTTAGCCATTTTACTTAATTCTTAAATGGAAATTTAAAAGCAGCGAGCAAAGCTTTTGCTTCATCATCACTTTTCGCAGAGGTTGTAATACTGATATTGAGGCCGCGCAAAGCATCCACTTTATCGTAATCAACCTCGGGGAAAATAATTTGCTCTTTAACACCGATATTATAATTTCCCCGCCCGTCAAAAGCACGCCCAGATATCCCGCGAAAATCTCTTACACGCGGCAGTGCGACGGTAACGAAACGGTCAAGGAATTCGTACATCCGAATCCCCCTCAGCGTCACCATGCAACCAATCGGAACGTTATCTCTGATTTTAAAACCGGCAATAGCCTTTTTTGACTTTGT
>JANXMO010000586.1 GCA_025354615.1 Burkholderiales bacterium
TGACGATGGCTTTTGGCGCCGCCGTTTTGTTGGGCTGGACGCTGCTGGGCGGCTTGAATGCCCTCAACATTGCCATGCGCGACGCGGTTGAACCGCACTTTGGTGCGATGGCCTATCAGCTGGCCTTGCTGACGGCTTTCGTGATCATCAGCGCAGTGCTGGATGCTCCTTCCGATTTGTACCAAACCTTCAGGCTCGAACAACGCTTCAATTTCAATCGCAGCACCTGGCGGCTGGTGCTGGCCGACACGGTGAAAGGCGCCTGCGTGGGCGCGGTGGTCGGCTTGCCGGTGGCAGCGGCCCTGCTGTGGATCATGGGACACGCCGGCCCGTGGTGGTGGCTGTGGGCCTGGGGCTTCTGGGTGGCTTTCAATGGACTGCTGTTATTTCTCTACCCGACCGTGATTGCGCCGCTGTTCAACACCTTCAAACCGTTGACGGAAGAAGCCGTGCGGACACGCGTGCAGCTGTTGATGAACCGCTGCGGTTTTTCGGCGCAAGGGGTCTTCGTCATGGACGGCAGCCGCCGTTCTGCGCATGCCAATGCCTATTTCACGGGCTTTGGTGCCACCAAGCGCGTGGTTATTTTTGACACCCTGTTAAACAAGTTGACTGCAGAGGAGCTTGAAGCCGTACTTGCGCATGAACTGGGCCACTGCCGCCACCGGCATGTGGCCAAGCGTTTGTGGGCCTCTTTTGCTTTCAGTGGTATTGGTTTTGCGTTGTTGGGCCTGCTGTCGACCCAAGCCTGGTTTTACGCCGGCCTGGGTGTGCCGCCGTCAATGGCGGCGCCCAATGACGGCGTGGCTTTGCTGCTGTTTATGTTGACGGTGCCGGTGTTCAGCTTTTTTGTTTCGCCGCTGTTTGCGCGCTTGTCACGCCGGCATGAGTTTGAAGCGGATGCCTACGCCTGCGAGCACGCCAATGCGCAAGACCTGGCCCGCGCGCTGCTCAAGCTGCACCAGGACAACGCATCGACCCTGACCCCCGACCCGACTTATGCCCGCTTTTATTACTCGCACCCGCCGGCCAGTGAACGGCTGGCGGCACTGCAAATGCGTGCGTCACCAGGCTGACGCGCGGCCCTTTGCTCTTCATTCGTGCTGTATTTATGAACCCACATTTTGCAAGCGCCTGCCGCGCTGACCGCTCTTGACGGCTGAAACCGGCCGGGTCGTGGCCGGCCATGGGCGCCACTACCCGGTTGAAACCGCTGCGGGACGGCGGCTGACTTGCCATCCCCGCGGCAAGAAGAGCGACTGTGTCGTCGGTGACGTGGTGCAGTGGTGCAGCAGCGGCGACGAAGGTGTGATCGAGCGCATCGAGCCGCGCCGCAATTTGCTTTTCCGCCAGGATGAATGGAAAACCAAAGCCTTTGCGGCCAACCTGGATCAAATCCTGGTCATGGTGGCAGGTGAGCCGGTGTTCAGTGAATCGCAATTGGCGCGGGCACTCATCGCGGCGGAAAGCGCCGGCATCCGCGCCGCCATCTTGCTCAACAAAACCGATTTGCCACAAACCAGTGCCGCGCGGCTGCGCCTGGCGCCTTATGTTGCGATGGGCTATGACGTGCTGGAACTGGCGTTGAAAACCCGCTCTGACGATGCCCGTGATTTGTTGGGCCCGCGCCTGAACAGCCAAGCCTCGCTGGTTTTAGGGCCCAGCGGCACGGGCAAAAGCACATTGATCAATTTATTGGCGCCGGCGGCGCGTGCCCAGGTCGGCGAAATATCCCAGGCTCTGAATTCCGGGCGCCACACCACCACGTTTACCCAGTGGTACTGGCTTGATGAAGCGCGCACCAGTGCACTGATCGATTCGCCAGGATTTCAAGAATTTGGGCTCAAACAAATCAAAGCGAGGCATTTGCCAGCGCTGATGCCGGACTTTCGTACCGCCTCGACGCAGTGCCGCTTTTACAACTGCACGCATCAGCGCGAACCCGGCTGCGGCGTTCAAGCTGCGCTGTTAGCTGGCGAAATCAGCCCGTCGCGTTATCGAATCTACATAGAAATATTGCGTGAACTTGGCCCTGCATGTGACTGACGACACCCGTTCCGCCAAGTCAACAGGCAAACACTCAACCAATCAAATTGGCCAGTGACAACAAAGCCAGCAGCAGCACCCACAGCACGACCGAGCGCCACACCAACCCGACGATGCTGCGCAAATGCACCACCTCGGGCAGGGAACCCAAGGTTGAGCCGTCGGCCGCAACGGCATCGGGACTGGTGCCGCGATCAAATGTCTTGGACCGGTCCGGCGTGATGCCAGGCGCTGCACTGCCGCCCAGTTGAACGCCGACTGCGCCTGATGCGGCTGCAAGAATGATCCCCTCATTGGGATGTTTCCAGAGCATGGCGTTGTGTCGCCATGAATTCACTGCTTCTTCAAAGTTGCCCACCACGGCAAAACCAAACGCGGTGAGCCGCGCGGGCATGTGGTCAATGGCACTGAACAGGCGTTGTGACAACAGCATGAGCCGTTCGTTGCTCGGTTCCCCGACCGTGCGGTTTTTATAAGCCCAGTAGCGGCTGGCAAACTCAGCCATTCGATACAGCACGGCACCGGCCGGGCCAGCGCCCAGCGACGACAGCACCACAAACGAAAAAAAGACGCCGAAGACATGACGATGTGCGGCCAGCAGTGAATGCTCGACGATGTGGCGCAGCAATTCAGTGCGTGGCAGCTCGCTGGCATCGAGGTGCCGCCACTCGCTCAGCAACCGCCCGGCTTCGGCTTCGTCAGCGCGCTCGAATGCATCGCGAATGTCGGTGAAATAGTGGCTGAATTGTCGGAAGCCCAATGTTGTGTACAACACGGCAATGTTCCATACCAGCGCCAACAACAGGCTGAAGTGCGCCACAGCAGCATAAATGCCCCAGGCCAACAAAGCCGGCACCAACGCTGTGATCACCCAAACCACCCAAGCATGGTGGTCGCGGCCCGCATCGAAATTGCGCCCTGTCCAACGCATCCAGCCGGTCAATGCCTCATGCACCGGGTTGCCCCGCTGCAGCGGTTTGAATTGCTCGATGAGCAAGGCGAACAAGACGGCAAAGAAGCTCATGCGCCGCGATGATAACGGTCAGCGCTCAACGCATTGAAATGCTCAAGCCACAAGAAAACGGTAGAGATTCCGCAGCATGGCCGCCGTGGCACCCCATAAAAAATAGCTGTGGGCAACACCCGCCGCGTTTGGCGCTTGCCAAAGCATTGAAAAGAAATCAATTGCTTTGCCGCTGTCATCAACAGCGCGGTGGCGTCGGTGGTGGGCAGGCGTCATCAAAAATGCCAGCGGCACTTCAAACACTTCGGCTACCTCTCGTCTATCAGGCGTAATAGGTGCTTGTGGCGCGATCAACGCAATTACCGGTGTCACGACAAAATGCGTTCCTGTCGTGTAAGTGGGAAGCACACCCAACACCTCTACATACCGTGCGTCGAGACCAATCTCTTCATGCGCTTCTCGCAAGGCAGTTGCGGTGGCATCGACATCAAAACTTTCGCTGCGCCCGCCCGGAAAACTGATCTGCGCTGGGTGAGATTTTAAATTCGAGGCGCGCCGGGTCAACATGACTGTCAAGCCGTTGACATGACACACCAGCGGGATCAACACCGCGGCGGGTGACAGCGGTTGTGACGGTGCGACAGAGCGTTCAACAAAAATTTCCGGGCGCCAAACAGCCGGCTGAGCAAACCGGCGTCGCAAGGCGTCGGGTTGAAGCGTTGATACGTCAACGCGCGGCAATGGCTCATCATCAACCGCCGGTACAAAAATGGCTTGCGGATCAAAAGCCAGCGGCACGCACACACTCCTAAAAAAAAGCCGCTTGGTAAAGGCGGCTTGTCTATCGCAACATGTTCCGCCAACAAGGCCGGTTTGTCAGGACAGCTTCTCCTTGATACGTGCCGATTTGCCCGAACGTTGACGAAGGTAATACAACTTTGCGCGACGCACATCGCCACGGCGCTTGACTTCAATCGAAGCAATCAAGGGGCTGTAACTCTGAAAAGTGCGTTCTACGCCTTCACCGCTCGAGATTTTGCGAACAATGAAACTTGAATTCAAACCACGATTGCGTTTTGCAATCACAACGCCTTCATAAGCCTGCACACGCTTTCGCGTTCCCTCAACCACGTTCACATTGACGATGACCGTGTCGCCCGGGGCGAATGCGGGAATCGTTTTGTTCAAGCGCTGAATCTCTTCGTGTTCAAGCGTTTGAAGCAGGCTCATGCCTTTCATTGCAGCAGGTGCTTTGGACACAGGCGTGTCCTTGGCAAGATTTTCGTCACTCATGCAGTTCTCCCATGATCTTGCCGCCGTGTTGATAAAAAACTTGTTTGATTGGCCTGTCTGTGGCCACGCACTCTGACATACAGCAAAAGTGCAACGGAGCAGAGGATCGAAAAGCCCTCAATTATAGATGGCAATCTTCAAGCAAGCCGAACCGGTAAAACGTTGCAGATGCGCCGTTTTCAACGGGATCTATTCGACATTGGAACTGAGAAACTGCTCATCCTCCAATGTCAACTGTCCAGCCACACGGGCCGCAATGATCAAATCCGGCCGGCGCTTGGCAGTCAACTCTAGTGAGCGGTGTCTGCGCCAACGCTCGATGCGTCCGTGATCACCCGACGTCAACACCTCTGGTACAGAAGACGCTTTCATTTCCCCCCCTGCACCAGCCCAATGTTCAGGGCGGCTGTAATGGGGGCAATCCAGCAGCCCATTGGAAAAGCTGTCTTGTTGATGTGATCGGGAGTTTCCCAACACACCGGGCTGCAACCGCGCCACCGCATCCAGCAAAGCCAATGCTGCAAGTTCTCCGCCTGACAGCACAAAGTCGCCGAGGCTCAATTCCAAATCGACATGACGGTCCAAAAACCGCTGGTCGATACCTTCATAGCGCCCGCAGAGCAGCACGGCTCCATTGCCCGCCGCAAACATCTTGACGGTGCGTTGGTCAAGCGGCTGACCCGTCGGACTGAAGTAGACCAACGGTGCAGCATCGTTGGAACGGCCTTCGCGCACGCATGCCAGCGCGCGCTCCAGCGGCTCGGTCAACATCACCATGCCAGGGCCGCCGCCATAAGGGCGGTCATCCACACGGCGGTGCTTGTCATCAGCAAAATCACGCAGCGGCCACAACTTGACGTCGACTCGCCCCGCTTGAAAAGCACGTCTGGTCACACCCTGCGTCAAATGCGGCACAAACAACTCAGGAAACAGGGTGATGACATCGAAACGCAAACCGTGCGCCTCTGGCTTCATTGTCAGTAGTCCAATTCCCAATCGACGCGAATCGTGCGTTCAACCAGGCAGACTTGATCAACATAGGCGGCAACGAAGGGAATCAAGCGTTCTTCACTTGCATCAACGGCGCCCTGCGCTGGAGGCATTAAGCGCAAAACACTGTGCGGGCCGGTATCGAGCAAACCCAGCACCCGCCCCAAGGCTTCGCCCTTGCGGTTGACGACTTCCAGCCCGATGAGATCAATCCAGTAGTACTCGTCGTCGCCAGCAGTGGGGAAACTCGCACGAGAAACAAAAATGCGGGCACCTCGCAAGGCTTCCGCATTCGTTCTGTTTTCAACGCCTTGAATTTGCGCCACCACAAAACCAGCTTGCTCCCGAACTGCGCTGATGCGCAATAGCGAGGGAACAAGGCCGGTGGCTGCTGTAGTTTTAAAAACGCCCCGTAGTAAAGGTGGCTTTAAAAACCAGCGCCGGGACGAAAAAAGCGCTTGCGGATCTGAGGTGAAAGGCTGGACCTTGATCCACCCTTGCAACCCCCAAGCGTCCATCACCCGGCCGACCTCAACGGCATCGTCAGGCCATGGAAGATCCATCTCCGCCACGCCGGGCGACACAGTTATCAGACTGTGGCCGCCTTGGCCTGGGCCACCAAACGAGCCACGGTCGGTGACAGTTGGGCGCCATTGCCGGCCCAAAAGTCGACACGTTCAAACGCAATCCGCAAAGGCTGCTCGCCGCCTGAGGCAACCGGGTTGTAAAAGCCCAGTTTTTCCAAAAAGCGGCCGTCTCGGCGCACGCGCGAATCAGCTACAACGATGTTAAAAAAGGGGCGTTTCTTAGCGCCGCCACGGGCAAGTCGAATCACAACCACGCTGTTTTCCTTGAAAAAATAAAGCACTTGCAGCGCCAGCAACCATGCGGGCGAGCAGATCAAAGCCGCAGCGGCTGCGGTTGGCGGTCAACAAAAACAACCCCTGCCAGCTGCACATTTTCAATGTTCAACAGATATTTTCCCACATGCAAACATGCAGGCATTTCCATCAACACATTAGAACCTTTGATTATAAACTGGTGCATGAAATCAAAAACTGGGGCCACTTGGCTGGCGTTGTTGGGCGGTGCATTGGGCTTGCACCGCTTTTACCTTTACGGCCTGCGCGACATCGCGGGATGGCTGTATAGCCCACCCACGCTGTTGGGTTTGTATGGCGTGCACCGCATGCGTCAACTGGGTCAAGATGACCCATTGGCATGGCTGTTGATTCCTCTGCTCGGCCTTGCCTTGTCAGCTGCCATGCTGTCGGCAGTGCTTTATGGTTTGACGACAGATGAACGCTGGCGAGACCGCCACAACCCGCAAGGCCCTATCGTGCGCAACGGCTGGCCTGTTATTTTCGGCGTGGTGCTTGCGCTGTTTATAGGCGCCGGCGTGTTGATGGCCACGCTTGCTTTCAGCAGTCAGCGTTATTTTGAACAGGCCGAACAATTAGCGCGCTAGGCCGCCCAGAAGCGCACGGTTTGCACTGTGCCCGTCACACGGGTGACGAGGCTGTCAACCTCAAATCAATTCCGCCGCCCAGGTGGCCGATTGATCTGCCATGTCAAGCAAGCCGCGGCGGCCAGTGAATGACGTGACGGCTTTGATGAGCGCGGAAAAGTCAGCCTCGCCATCAATCAAATTGATGTGCTCGGTCGTGACGGCAAAGACCGGTGCGCCCTCATAGCTGGCAAAAAATTCGCCGTAGCCATCGCATAGGCACTGCAGGTAGTCAGCGGTGATTCGACGCTCCATCGACAAGCCACGTCGTTCAATCCGCTGAAGCAAGGTGGCAGGCGAGGCCTGCAGCCAAATGACCAGATCTGGTTCTGGCACCTGCGCAGCAGCTTGCGAATACATCTGCATATAAATGCGGTATTCCTCATCGCTCAGATTCAAACGTGCAAACAACGCATCTTTGGCAAAAATAAAATCGCTGACGATGCGGTTTGAAAATATTCCAGGTTGTGACAACCCTTGGAACTGCCGCAATCGCTGGAACAAAAAGAATATTTGTGTTTGAAACGCATAGCTGGGCGCATCGGCGTAGAAGCGTTCGAGAAAAGGATTCTCTTCAGCGTTTTCCAACACCAGTTCAGCGTCAAGCACAACACCAAGACGGCGCGCGAGAGAAGTCTTGCCCACTCCAATCGGCCCCTCGATGGCAATGTGCCGTGCGGCATTGAATGTTGAAGCCATTTCCGCTTTCAAGTACGGAAAATGAAATAAACCGCACCGACCATGCACAAGCCGGCCCAAATGAAATCAGTGCGAAACGGCTGTTTCATAAAAAGCATCGAGAACGGCACGAACACGGCCAGCGTGATGACTTCCTGCACGATTTTCAACTGCGCCAAGCTGATACCGCCGGCGTAGCCGATCCGGTTGGCCGGCACTTGCAGCAAATATTCAAACAGCGCAATGCTCCAACTCAACATGGCGGCGACGTACCACGGCTTGTCAGCCAGATTTTTCAAATGCCCATACCAGGCAAAGGTCATGAAAACGTTAGACGCCGTCAGCAAAACAGCAAATTGCAGCCCGACAGGCCAGCCATTGAAGTTCATACAGGTTTTTCCAAGCGCTGCAATCGCTGGCCTTTCACGGCCGGCAGCAGCGCCTGCACGGCACTCAATCCGGGCACTTGCAACCCAGGAGCCAATTCAGCCAACGGGTACAGGACGAATGCACGCTCATGGAGCCGAGGGTGCGGCACGACCAGCCCCGAAGTTGAAATGATCTGATCACCGTACAACAACAGGTCGAGGTCCAAAGTGCGCGGCGCATGGCGAAAGGTGCGATCGCGGCCCTGTGCCTGTTCAATGCGTTGGAGCGCCTCAAGCAAGGCGTGCGGCGGTAATTGCGTATGCAGTGACACAACCGCGTTCAGGTAGTCAGGCCCTGGCGCGTCGAGCGGTGCGCTGCGGTAGAAGGAAGAGCACATGACATCGTCAGTCGATGACAGCGAACGCAAGGCTGCCACGGCATCGGCCAGATGTTGCGCGCTGTTGCCCAAATTGGCGCCCAGCCCCACAAACGCCCGTATTTTCACGCTGAAGGGGGCGCGGGCTCTGCTCCGCCGTCAATGTTTTCGGGAGATTGTTTTGCCGCGCCAGGTTTTCGACGGCGCCGGCGTTTTTTAACGGCAGGTTCTGAAAAAGCGGCGTCAAGTGGCTGCTCCGCTTCGTCGGCAGCCACTTGATTGCTTTGCAGCGCCGCATCGGCTTGATGACGTTGGGGGCGCTGCTGGCGCGCCGGTTCCTGAGCGCGCGCTTCGTCCATCAATTGATGGCGGCGGTCTTCGTCTGCGAGCGAAAAGGCCTCCCACCACGCAGCCAACACAGCAGGAGCCTCACCCACCGTGGCACGCAGGCGCAAAAAATCGAAGCCGGCACGGAACCTGGGCTGTTCGACCAGCGAAAAAGGTGCTTGACCCGTGCGCCGCTCGAAACGGGGCTGCATCAACCAGATTTCGCGCATGTCACCGGCCAGCTTGCCGCGGCCGGAAATATCGCCAATGCGTGCGTCGAACACCGCTTCCACCGCTTGTTGCAGCGCAGCCATTGCCGGTTCGCCACGTGCTTTTAATTGTTGTGATTCGGCCAGCACGTCATGCCATAACAGGCAAGCCAGCAAAAAACTGGGCGCCACCGGCTTGCCTTCACCCACGCGGCGGTCTGTGTCCTGCAACGCCAATTGAACGAATTTCTGGTGCCCGTCATGGCGGTGTGCTTCATCGAGGGCAACATCCAAAATGGGAAAGGCGCCACGGTGAAGCCCCTGGCGGCGCAGTTGCTCAAGACTGGCCAGCGCATGGCCGGTTTGCAGGAGCTTGATCATTTCGTCAAACATGCGGGACGCCGGCACGTTGTCGAGCAGCGCCGCCATGGCCTTGATGGGTGCGCGCGTTTTCGGCTCGATATCGAAGCCCAGCTTGGCCGCAAAGCGAATGGCGCGAATGATGCGCACCGGGTCTTCACGGTAGCGTGTTTGCGGGTCGCCAATCATGCGTAGCAGCTTCTTGCCGGCGTCTTTGATGCCGCCGTGGTAGTCGACCACGATTTCACGTTGCGGGTCGTAGTACATGGCGTTGACCGTGAAATCACGCCGGGCGGCATCTTCAATTTGCGGACCCCAGACGTTGTCGCGCAACACACGGCCCTCGGCGTCAACCACATGGGTCGTGCTGGCGCCTTTGCCGGCCGCGGTGCCATGGCCTGCTTTTGCAGAGGCGGCTCCCTGCTCGGCCGCCGCGGGGTCCATCAGCGCACGAAAGGTGGAGACTTCAATGACCTCGCTCAAGCCATGCTCCTGACGGCCGCGGCCGAACACCACATGCACGATTCGAAAACGCCGGCCAATGATGAAAGCACGGCGAAACAGCGCCTTGACTTGCTCAGGCGTGGCATTGGTCGCCACATCGAAGTCTTTGGGGCGCAAGCCAAGCAGCAGGTCACGCACCGCGCCGCCAACAATGTAAGCCTCATAACCCCCGGCAGCCAGCGTTTGCACCACTTTCAAGGCGCGTTCATCGACGAGTGCCAAGTCAATGCCATGCTGGCTCCGCGGCACCTCGACGCGCTTGCCGGCCGGGGCCGATCCGGCGCTTGCACGGGAGGGTTTGCCCAACAGTTTGTCGATGAACTTTTTGATCATGGATAGAGTTTCAGAATGCGCCAACCCCGCTGCCGGGCAATCGTTTCAAGCGCAGGCGTGGGATTGGTTGCCACCGGGTCAGTGGCCCGTTCAAGCAAGGGCAAATCATTGATCGAGTCACTGTAGACACTGATTCGCTTGCAATCGCTCCAATCGGCACCCTGTTCACGCAGCCACTGTTGCACTCGCAGCACTTTGCCCTCGCGATAACTGGGCGTGCCGTCGATTTGACCAGTAATAGTACCGCGAGCATCGCGCTGCAACCTCACCGCCAGTAGCGTGTCAAGGCCAAAAGCACGTGCAATCGGTGCGGTAATAAAGTCATTGGTAGCGGTGACAAGCGCCATTTGATCGCCCTGGCCCCGGTGCTGTGCGATCAGTGCCAGCGCCGGGGGCAGGATGGACGGCTCAATCACCTCATGCATGAACTGTGCGTGTGCTGCGGCCAGTTCCTGCGGCGTGCGTTGTTGCAATGCCAAGGTGGCAAACGCAACATAAGCGTGAACGTCCAGTTTTCCCGCCTTGTACTGCGCAAAAAACTCATCATTGCGGCGACGGAATTCCGCCACTTCAACCCAGCCGAGACGGACAATGAAGTCACCCCAGGCGTGGTCAGAGTCCAGCGGCAGCAAGGTGTCGTCAAGGTCGAACAAACAAAGGTTCACAGCACGCTGCTTTCTTCAGACAACATAAGCTTGAGCAATGGCAACGTGACGGCGCGCTGGTGGGCAAGTGCATAGGCGTCAAGTCGATCGATTTGTGCCATCAGGTGGCGCATGTCACGTGAATGGCGGGTCAGCAGCCAATGCACGACGTCTTCACTCAAGCTGAGGCCGCGGGCGTGGGCTGCGTCATACAACGCAGTGCGCACATCGGCTTCAGCCAAAGGTTGCAATGCCAGCACGTGACCCCAACCCAGGCGGGTCCGCAAATCTTCACGCAGTGGCAAATCCACCGGCGGCAAGCGCCCCGCCGCGATGAGGGTGACCGGCTGCCCTACCGCCTCAACAAACAAACGAAATGCAAGGTGTTGCTGCGCCGCATTCAAATCATCGCAATGGTCCAGCAGAATCAGTGCGGGCAACGGGGCCGACACGTCTTGCTCCCAAGGCGTTGCGTGTACCGTGCTGAAACAGGCCACCTGACTGCCTTGGGCTTGAAAGCGGGTTGCCACTGCACTCAACAAATGTGTTTTACCGCTGCCCGTTGGCCCCCAAAGGTAAAACAAGCCGGCGCTCGGGCCGACAGGCGGTGCGTTTGCTGGCTGCAATGCGAGCAGTTGTTCCACCACCCAAGCGTTTGACCCACGCACAAAAAAATCGAAGCTGGGCTCTGGGCGGGTGACCAGCGGCAAGGCGATTTGCCTCATGGGGGTCACTTGAAACACCCACCCGCATCAGCCTGCATAAAGGCGACTGGACAGGTACATATTGCGCAGCCGACGAACGGCGACAACGCCTACCGCACTGACAGGCAAGGCAATCAACACGCCAACAAAGCCGAACAAGTGGCCAAACGCCAGCAACGCAAAAATGACCATCAACGGGTTGAGCCCGATGCGCTCACCCACCAAACGAGGCGTCAAGATAAAACTCTCGAGCAGTTGGCCAAAGCCATAGACGACAGCCACTGCACCCAAACCGTACCAGCCACTGAATTGCAAAACGCCCGCCAGCAGGGCCAAAAACAGGCCAATGCCAAATCCCACGTAAGGAATGAACACGAGCAGACCTGTGATCACGCCGACCGGCAAGGCCAGTTCGAAACGAAACAGCGCCAGGCCAATGCTGTAATAAACCGCCAGCGCCAGCATGACCAGCAGTTGCCCGCGCAAGTATTGGCCGAGCATCTGATCACACTCGTTCATGAAGTCAGCGTAGGCGGGGCGCATGCGCGGTGGCACCATGGTGTCCACGTGGCCAACCAGGCGGTGCCAATCGAGCAGCAAATAAAAAAGAACCACAGGCACCAGTACCGCATTGCCCAACAGCGCCATTGCAATGCTGCCGCCGATGCGGGCGGAATTCAACGCCGCCGCTGCCCAATCCTCAAGATTGGAATTCAAGTATTTCAACGCAAAAGCCTTGATACTGCCTGTGTCGAGAGAAATTTTGAAACCCCACTTGGCCAGCCATGGCGATAAATTGCGGTTCAAACGTTCGGCCAACAGCGGCACCTGCTCCTGCACCAACGGCAGCTCTTTCGACAGCACGGGAACGATCAACAACAGCAGCGCCAACAACACGATGATGCTGCCACTCACAACCAACATCACGGCCAGCGCACGCGGCAGACCACGCGCGACAAGTGCATTGACTGAAGGGCACAAAGCGTAAGCCAACATGGCGCTGATCAAAAAAGGCGACAGCACGGGCGACAACAGCCATAACAAGGCGGTAGCTGCGGCGCCCAATGCCAGCCATGTGAAGGTACGGCGTTTAACCAATGCAGTCGTCATGATTGTTGATCTTGTTGATGGCAGTTGACCGGCAGGTCAGTGCAGATGGCGGCCAGATAAATTGCTGCGCCATGCACTTTGCCTTTCGGCCATCGCATCAACGTCCACGGCGTTGGGGCATTGATGCAGGTAGAAAACCAAGTCATCGAGTGCCAGGTCTAACTGCCCAAGTTCTGCGAGCACCAGCGCGCGGTCACGACGCTCTTCGGGCACCGCAGGCAACAAAATCACAAGCCGGTGCAACACGTTGAGCAAACGAGGCCAGTCCTGTGTCGCTCGATGTACTTCTTTCAAATTGCGCAGCATGCGCGCCAAAATGTCGCGCGCTGGCGCGGGCTGTAAAAACAGCCCAAGCGGCGCCTCAAAGTCGGCCCCCATTCCGGGACGCCGCCGATAAGGTTGCAGGCGCTCTTCAAGCTCTTCTCGTGACAACGAGTGACCGGTACAAGGGTCGATCAAAACCTCGCCCGCGCGTTTGGCACCTTGGAATGAAGACGCCATGCTCAGCTTTATCAGAAAGTGCCCAGGAAATGACACGCCTTGTGTTTGCAGACCA
>JANXMO010000592.1 GCA_025354615.1 Burkholderiales bacterium
CGCGGGTAGCCGTCGGCATAACCGCAGGCCACGATGCCGATGCGCATCGGCTCGCTAGCCGTGAAAGTGCTGCCATAGCCGACGCTGTCGCCGCGGTACAGCACCTGTATGGCGACCAGCCGGCTGCGCAAGGTCATCGCCGGCGTCAAGCCCCAACTGGCGATGGAGCCGGCCGGGAAGTCGGGCGCGCCGCCGTACAGCACGACGCCCGGGCGCACCCAGTCGGCCTGCAGCGCCGGCTGGTGCGGCGCAGCGCGCAGCAGCGCTGCGCTGTTGCACAGCGAGCGCTCGCCAGGCAAGTCGCGCGTGGCCTCCTCGAAAAGCGCCCACTGGCGCGCAAAGCTTTCGCCGCCGGCCGAACCGCTTGCAGCGGCGCCGCGTTCACCGGCCTGGTCGGCAGCCGCAAAATGCGTCATCAACGTGATGCTGTCGACCTGCGTCAGGCCGTCGAGCCGCCGCCAGGCGGCGCGAAAAGCGCCAGGCGCAAAGCCCAGCCGGTTCATGCCGCTGTTCAATTTGAGGAACACACGCTGTGGCTGCTGGGTGCGGTGAGCCGCCAGCCAGTCAACCTGCGCTTCGCGGTGCACCACATGCCACAGCCCGAAGCGCGAGCAGGCTTCGAGGTCACGCGGCTCGAAGCAGCCTTCGAGCAACAGAATCGGCCCGCGCCAGCCCAGCGCCCGCACCCGTACCGCCTCAGCCAGATCGAGCAGCGCAAAACCGTCGGCCGACAACAGGCCGGGATAGGCTCGCTCGATGCCGTGGCCGTACGCATTCGCCTTGACCACGGCCCACACACGGGCATCGGGGGCAGCCGCCCGTGCACGCTGCAGGTTGCGCTCCAGCGCACCGGGGTGAATCAAGGCTTCCAGAGGGCGCGGCATGACGGTGGTGAAGACGGTAGAAAGGCGGCGGCGGGGCGGTGCGCTTCATTCTGCCGCAGCCGCTGCCCACCGCCACGGGCGGCATTAAGTCGCGTGCTATAACCCGCGCCGCAGGGCAATCCCGTTTGCGAAACCACGGTTTCGGCGGTGCATGACGCCAGGAGGCCGCAACCACAAGAAGAAAGCCCGGAGAGCCGCACGCGACAAGCGAATGAAAAAAGGTTTCTACACCATCATGGCGGCGCAGTTCTTCAGCTCGCTGGCCGACAACGCCTTGTTCGTGGCAGCGGTTGAACTTCTGAGGACCTCGGGCCAGGCCGAGTGGCAACGCGCGGCGCTGGTGCCGATGTTTGCGCTGTTCTACGTGCTGTTGGCGCCTTTCGTCGGCGCTTTTGCCGATGCGGTGCCCAAAGGCCGGGTCATGTTCTTCTCGAACCTGATCAAGGTGGCGGGCTGCCTGATGATGCTGTTCGGCGCGCATCCGTTGGCCGCCTATGCGATCGTCGGTCTTGGCGCCGCGGCCTATTCGCCGGCCAAATACGGCATCCTGACCGAATTGCTGCCGAACTCGCAGCTCGTCAAGGCCAACGGCTGGATCGAAGGGTTGACCATCGGCTCGATTATTCTGGGCGTGCTGCTGGGCGGCCAGCTGGTGGGCCGGCAGGTGTCGGCTTACCTGCTGCACTTCGACATGCCGTTGATCGACACCGGCATCGACACCCCGCCCGAAGCGGCCATTGCCTCGATGATTGTTTTGTACGCGCTGGCCGCCGTGTTCAACCTGCGCATTCCGCGCACCGAAGCGCCGTTGCAGCCGCTGTCTCACAACGTCGGCGAGCTGGTGCGTGACTTTTCCACCTGCAATGCGCGCTTGTGGTCGGACAAGCTGGGCCAGATTTCACTGTCGACCACGACGCTGTTCTGGGGCGTCTCCGGCAACCTGCGCTACATCGTGCTGGCCTGGGCGGCTGCGGCCCTGGGTTACGGCACGACGCAGGCGTCGACACTGGTCGGCGTGGTGGCCGTGGGCACGGCCGCGGGCGCCGTGTTGGCGTCGCTGTACATGCGGCTGGACCAGGCCACCCGCGTGATTCACCTGGGCGTGGCCATGGGTTTGCTGGTGCTAGGCATGAACTTCATCCACAGCGTCTGGCTGGCCGCGCCTTTTCTGGTGCTGCTAGGCGCGATTGGCGGCTTCATGGTGGTGCCGATGAATGCCTTGCTGCAACACCGCGGCCACAACCTGATGGGCGCCGGGCGTTCGATCGCGGTGCAGAACTTCAACGAGCAGGCCTGCATCCTCGGCCTCGGCGCGTTCTACACCGGCTTGACGCGCCTGGGCGTGTCGGCTTTCAGCGCCATCGCGGTTTTTGGCGTCGTGGTGGCCGGCACCATGGCGTTGATTGGCCGCTGGCACGCCACCAATTGCGTCACGCATGGCGAAGAAGTCAAGCGCCTGCTGGCGTTGACGCGGCACGACCCGCATTGAGCCAACCCACCTGCGCGCCCGCTACGATGCCGCTTTGCCTGCGTCTGGAACCTTCTTCTTGAACACGCCGACCGCTTTTGATTTCGAGGCCGTCACCATCGACGGCCAGCCGGCGCCGCTGGCCGCTTGGCGCGGCCGCGTGCTGCTGATCGTCAACACCGCCAGCGCCTGTGGCTTCACGCCGCAGTTCAGCGGCCTGCAAACGATGTGGCAGACCTACCGTGAGCGCGGGCTGACGGTGCTGGGCTTTCCCAGCAACGAATTCGGCGGCCAGGATGCCGGCAGCGATGCGGAAATTGCCGCTTTCTGCCAACGCAACCACGGCGTCAGCTTCCCCATGATGGCCAAGGGCCAGGTCAACGGCCGCATGGCGCAGCCGCTGTGGCAGTGGCTGGGCGAGGCCGCACCAGGCGTGCTGGGCACGCGCGCCATCAAGTGGAATTTCACCAAGTTTTTGGTTGGCCGCGATGGCCGGGTGATCAAGCGCTACGCGCCGATCGACTCGCCGGCGACGCTTGTGGCCGACATTGAATCCGCACTGCAAGCTTGACCCCACCATGATGTTCGACCACGTGCCGCCTTATGCCGGCGACCCCATCCTGACGCTGAACGAAGCCTTCGGGCGTGATGTGCGGCCGCACAAGATCAACCTGTCGATCGGCATTTATTTTGACGAAGCGGGCCGGCTGCCGGTGATGCGCGCCGTGCGCAGCGCGGAAAACGCACTGCTCGGGGCCATCGGGCCGCGGCCTTACCAGCCGATGGAAGGCGCGCTCAACTACCGCCAGGCGGTGCAGGCACTGTTGTTTGGCGCCAGCCACGAGGCAGTCACCAGCGGCCGCATCGCCAGCGTGCAGACGCTGGGCGGCTCGGGCGGATTGAAGATTGGCGGCGACTTTTTAAAGCGCTACTTCCCGGCCAACCAGGTCTGGGTCAGCGACCCGACCTGGGACAACCACCGCGCCATGTTCGAAGGCGCGGGCTTCGAGGTCCACACCTACCCGTATTACGACAGCGCCACCGGCGGGCTGCGCTTTGCCGACATGCTGGCCACGCTGTCGGCCCTGCCGCCGCACAGCATCGTGCTGCTGCACGCCTGTTGCCACAACCCGACCGGCGTCGACTTGAGCGTGGCGCAATGGGCCGCGCTGATTCCGCTGCTGCAGCGCCGGCAGTTAATTTTATATGTCGACATCGCCTACCAGGGCTTTGGTGATGGTATTGACGCCGACGCGCACGCGGTGCGCGCGCTGGCCAGCGCCGGCTTGACCTTCTTTTGCGCCAGCTCGTTTTCCAAAAGCTTTTCGCTCTACGGCGAACGCTGCGGCGCGCTGAGCGTGGTTTGCGCGGATGCGGCCGAGGCTGAACGTGTGCTGGGCCAGATGCGCGCCACCGTGCGCAAGAACTACAGCAGCCCGCCCACGCATGGCGGGCAGATCGTCGCCCGTGTGCTGGCCGACGCCGCACTGCGGGCCGACTGGGCCGCTGAACTCGATGCGATGCGGCACCGCATCCGCCGCATGCGCGAACGGCTGCACGCCCTATGGAGCGCCCAGGCGCCGGGGCGCAACGTTGATTTCCTGCTGACCCAGCGCGGCATGTTCAGCTACACCGGCCTGAGCGCGCAGCAGGTCGACCGGCTGCGCGAGGAACACGCGGTCTACCTTGTGCGGTCGGGCCGGCTGTGCGTGGCCGGGTTGAACGACGGCAACGTCGAAGCCGTGGCGGCTGCGATGGCTCAAGTGGGCTGAGCGGCAGCGTTTGCAGCCCGCATCAATCAACTTGAAACGGCAACTCCCTTGTATCTTTCGTTTTCGTCGTTTAGGCAAGTGAGAGAAGGCAGTTGTCCACAGCCCGTACGCCCTCTGGGAGACAAGCCCGCGGGAGAGCATTTGGCGTAGACAGCTGGCCGTTTGTTGCGAGCCCGAACAGTTGCTGGTTGGCTGTGTTGTGCCATTGGTGCACGCAGACCTCGTATTTGCAAGGATGGGTGATGACAAACGCTTGCCAACTCATATTTGTCGGTATCGACGTGTCCAAGGCCACGCTGGAGCTTGCTTTGGACGATAACGCCAAGACGCAAACCCTTGGCAACGACGACGCCGGGATACAGACCCTGATCGCCCAGCTCAAGCCGCTGGCCGAGCGCGTGGCCGTCGTGCTGCTGGAAGCTACCGGCGGCCTGGAGCAGCCAGCCGCTGCGGCGCTGTGCGCACACGGCTTTGCTGTCATGGTGGTCAACCCGCGCCAGGCGCACGACTTTGCCAAAGCGCTGGGCTACTTGTCCAAGACCGACAGCACCGACGCCCGGGCGCTGTCGCAGTTTGCGCGCACGCTGCACAGCAGCGAGCGGCGCGAGCGGCTGCTGTACAAGCTGGCTACGCCTGAGCAGGAGTTGCTGCTGGCGATGGTGACTCGCCGCAGCCAGCTGGTAGGCATGCGGGTGGCCGAGAGCAATCGCCTGACCAGTGCGCATGCTTCGCAGCGCAAGGGCATCCAGGTGCACTTGAAGATGCTGGATCGCCAGATTGGCCAGATCGATGACGACGCGCAGCGTCACTTGAAGGATCACTTCAAGGACAAGCTGGCTTTGCTCAAGGGGCTCAAGGGGGTGGGTGCCGGCACACAGGCGATGCTGATGGCGGCGTTGCCGGAGCTGGGCACGCTGAGCCACCGCGAGGTGGCCAAGCTGGTGGGTGTGGCGCCGCTGAACTGTGACAGCGGCAGCTTCAAGGGCAAGCGAAGGACTTGGGGCGGGCGGGCCAATGTACGTGCGGCGCTGTACATGGCGGCGCTGAGTGCTGCGCGGTTCGACCCGGCGATCAAGGCGTTTTACGAACGGCTGCTGGCCGCGGGCAAGCCGAAGAAGCTGGCGCTGGTGGCTTGTATGCACAAGCTGCTGACAATCATGAATGCAGTGATCAAGTCGGGCAGGCCTTGGCAGCCAGGTTATCCACAACAGACCAATGCTTGAAAGGGGGTTGACTTTGAACACAGTTGCTCTCCCGCGTGCGGGAGAAGGAGTTGTCATTTCAAGTTGATTAATGCCAACTCAGTAAAAAGCGCTGTTCAACACAGCGCTTTTTTTATGCTTCAAGACCCGGTTGAATGTTTTGGTTGAGAGGTTGGACTCGAAAAAAGCGAGCGCACGTCTCGCGTTTCCGGCAGCACATAGACCACGCCTTTGCCGTGTTGGAAAAGCGGTTTGATCTGGTTGTCGTAAAACGCCGCGGGCACATTGATGCAGCCGTAAGAAATACGGTTGTCTTCTTCGGTGGGCGTGGCCAGACGCTGCAGCCGGCGGTCGCGCGGGTTGCCGTTGCGCACCCGGTGCATGGAAACCGCTGCGTCGTAGTCGATCCAAAAAATGTCTTCGCCGTTGGTATTGCGGCCGGGTTGCGCAACAAAACGACCGGCAGGCGTGGTGCGTTCCTCAGGCAGAATTTTTTCCATCGGGCGTTCACCAATGCCGGGCACCGATTCATCACCGCGCGCCAGGCCCAACAGCACCGGCGTGTCGGCCGTGGGGGTGCCATTCGCGTCGAACAGCCACAAGTGCGCGTGCCGCTTGTCGATGACGATAAAAGGCGTATTGCCGTGGTCATGCGCCGCATGCGCCCATTGCGCTGCGGATTGAGCGTCAGGCGACGGCGGCGCGGCGCGGGCGACTGGTGCCATGCCCGCCGTAACAGCCAAAGCAAGGGCGAGCAAACGGGGCTTCAAAAAACGGCAATTGTTTTTCATCATGGATTGTGGGTGAAACGACTGTGGTGACGAGCAAGCACCGTACCCAGGAAGGTCCTGAACACCGGGTGAACGGCATGCCGTTTGCCAAACCTTGCGGGTCTTCCTCCAACGCGCGCCCGTTCGCGCAACACCCGCGACGCCATGAAAGCCACCCCTCTGCGCATCGCCCTCATCAGTGAACATGCTTCCCCGCTGGCTTTGGCGGGTGGTGAAGACGCTGGCGGGCAAAACATTTACGTCGCCCATGTGGCCCGCTGTCTTGGAGACGCGGGCCACGCAGTGGACGTGTTCACGCGGCGTGACGCCGCCACGCTGCCCCCATCGGTGACCTTGCAAAAAGGCGTTCGCGTGCTGCACATGGACGCCGGCCCCGCGCAGTTCGTGCCCAAGGAGCAATTGCTGCAGCACATGCCGGCTTTTGCCGCCGCCGCTGCGCCGTGGTTCGACCGCGGCCCGGCGTATGACGTGGTGCATGCCAACTTCTTCATGTCAGGCTGGGTGGGGCTTGAGTTGCGGCGCCGCTTTGGCGTGCCTTTGGCTACCACGTTCCATGCGCTTGGCCTGGTGCGGCGCGAGCACCAGGGTGAGGCCGATTTGTTTCCGGCGCAGCGCATCGAGATCGAACGCGCGCTGGCGCAGCAGTCCGACAGCGTGATTGCCACCTGCCCGCAAGACGAGGCCGATTTGCTGCGCTTGTATGGGGCGCCGCAGCACCGTATGGCCAACGTACCCTGCGGTGTTGACATCGAAGCGCTGCGGCCGGGTGACAAAGCGCTGGCGCGGCAGCGCCTGGGCCTTGATCCGCATGAATTCATCGTATTGCAGCTGGGCCGTCTGGTGCCGCGCAAAGGCGTTGACAACGTGATTCGCGCGATGGCGCAACTGCCTGCGGCGTTGCCGGCGCGGCTGGTGGTGGTGGGCGGTGGGTCGGTCGAGCCCGACGAAGTGGCCACACCTGAAATCGGTCGTTTGCGCCGCTTGGCAGACACCTTGGGTGTGACGCCGCGTGTGCAGTTTGCCGGCCGGCGCGAGCGCAGCGCGCTGCGCGACTGGTATGTGGCAGCCGACGTTTTCGTCACCACGCCGTGGTACGAGCCGTTCGGCATCACCCCGTTGGAGGCCATGGCCTGTGGCACGCCGGTCATTGGCAGTGCCGTAGGTGGCGTGCAATACACGGTGCTTGATGGCGTGACAGGCTTTCTGGTGCCGCCGCAAGACCCCTCCGCGTTGGCGGCCCGACTGCTCGATCTGCAACGCCAGCCCGCGTTGGCCGCCGCCATGGGGCGGGCCGGTGTGCGCCGCGTGCGGTCCCAGTTCACATGGGATTGCGTGGCGCAGCAACTGGTTGATGTGTATGAGAGCGTGCGTCAATACGGCGTTCAGCCCGTGTCGGTGCGGCCTGTGCCGGTGGGCATGGGTCAGCAGCGTTCAGTGGCGGGGTTGCGCCCGACGCCGACGGTTGCGGCCGGGGTTTTGCAGTGAGTGGCCGGCCAGCGGTGTTCATCGACAAAGATGGCACGTTGATCGAAAACGTTCCTTACAACGTCGACCCGGCGTTGTTGCGGTTCTCGCCCGGCGCGCCGCAGGCGCTGGCTGCTCTGGCGAATGCCGGCTATGCCTTGGTCATCGTCACCAACCAAAGCGGGCTGGCCGAAAGCCGCTTCACCCGGGCGGCGTTTTCGCGCCTTCAGCAGGCGCTGGAAGAGCGCTTGCGCAGCGAGGCCGGTGTGGCGCTGCTCGATGTGTTGGTGTGCCCCCACGCGCCGGCGGCAGATGGCAGCCCGGCCTGCCTGTGTCGCAAACCCGCGCCTGGCATGCTGCTGCGTGCTGCGCGCACGCACGGGCTGGATCTGGAACGTTCCTGGATGGTGGGCGACACGCTGGACGACGTTGAAGCCGGCCGCCGCGCCGGCTGTCGCGCCGTATTTTTCGACAGCGGCGGTGAAACGGTATGGCGGCGCTCGCCCTTGCGCGTTTCCCATGCGCAGTGTTCGACATGGCAGGAAGTGGTCGCCGCCGTGCTGGCGCAAAGCAGCGCAACAGACGCCCCTGTTCATGCAACGCCAGCAGCGCCGGGCGCTGCCGTTCCTGGCGACTTGGCGCCTGCCGCGGGTTTGCCGTTGACCTGCCCATGACAAGCAATATCGCTGAAAGCACCGCACGCGCGCTGTGTTGGCAAGGCGTGCGCCGTGTGTTGGCGGTCCGGCTCGACAACCTTGGCGATGTGTTGATGACGACGCCGGCGCTGGCGGCTATCCGCGACAGCCTGCCGGGTGTCCACATCACCTTGTTGACGTCGCCCTCCGGTGCGGCGGTGGCCCGTTACCTGCCGATGGTTGACGAAGCGTGGCCGTGCGCGGTGCCGTGGATGCAGGCCGGCAGCGCATCAGCTGCCGAGCCTGCCGGCTTGGGGCGCGCCGAGGTCGAGTGGGTCGACCGCCTCGCGCAAGGGGGTTTTGACGCGGCGGTGATCTTCACTGTCTGCACCCAAAGCGCCCTGCCTGCAGCGCTGCTGTGCCGCATGGCCGGCATTCCGCTGCGGCTGGCGCACTGCCGTGAAAATCCTTATGCACTGCTGACCGATTGGCAACCGGAGATCGACAATGTGGTGGCCGGCAGCGAAAACGCAGCGCCTGGCGCCGTGCCGTTGGCGCGTCATGAAGTTCGGCGACAGCTGGCGCTGGTCGCTTCGGTCGGTCTGCGCACTGCGGACGAACGGCTGCGCTTCACCATCGACCCGACAGACCGGCCGCGGGTGGCTGAATATCTGCGCGCGGCTGGCCTCGGCCCGCAAATGCTTTATGCCGTGCTGCATCCCGGGGCGACCGCTGAATCCCGGCGCTGGCCGGCCGCCCGTTTCGGCCTCGCCGCGCAAGCGCTGCAACGCCAGGGTTGTGCCGTGGTGTTTTGCGGCGACCGCAGTGAGCTGCCGCTGATAGAACAGGCACGCCAGGCCTTGGCGGCTGCAGATGCGGATGCGGACACAGATGCAGCATGCACCACGCCTGCCGTCTCGTTGGCTGGCTTGTTGAGTCTGGGCGAACTGGCGGTGCTGATCGAAGGCGCTTGTGTGCTGGTGGCCAACAACAGCGCGCCGGCCCACCTGGCTGCGGCGCTCGGCACGCCCGTGGTGGCGCTGTACGCCTTGACCAATCCGCAGCACACGCCCTGGCGCGTCGCCTCGCGGGTGATGAACCATGACGTTCCCTGCCGCTGGTGCTTGAAAAGCGTATGCCCGCAACGGCACCACGACTGTTTGCGTCGCGTCGAGCCACAGCAAGTGGCCGATGCGGCATTTCAACTGATGCGGCGGCCCGAGGCCGCCCGACTGGAGTTCTGCACACCATGATCACACTCGGCCTGAACGCCGCTTTTCACGACAGTGCCGCCGCGTTGGTGATCGACGGCATTCCCGTCGCTGCCGCGGAAGAAGAGCGCTTCACGCGTATCAAACACGCCAAGCGGCCGCTGCCGTTCACCGCTTGGGAGCTGCCCTTTCACGCGATTGCCAGTTGCCTTGAACAGGCCGGGCTGCAACTGGCGGATGTCGACCACGTGGCCTACAGCTTCGACCCCCAGCGGTTTGCCGAAGGCCGCCCTGATTTGCCGCTCGACGGCGACAGTCTGCGCCTGCCGCTGGCGCCCGAGCAACACCGCGCCCGCCTGCAAGCGCCGTGGCACAGCCCGTGGGACCCGTTGTTTCTGGCCTGCATCCTCAATGCGCCGGGGCAGCTGGCCGACGGCGCGCCGCACCATCTCCGCCAGCGGCTGCAGATTTCGGGGTCGCCGCGCTGGCAGTGGCATTTCCTCGACCACCATCTGTGCCACCAGGCCAGCGCCTTTCTGGCGGCGCCTTTCGACAGCTGCGCGGTGATGACGCTGGACGGCCGCGGCGAACGCGCCACCACCAGCTACGGCGTGTGGCGCGGCAACCGTTACCGCCCGCTGGGCGAGGTGGCGATGCCCCATTCCCTCGGCCTGCTCTATGAGCAGATCACCACCCACCTGGGGTTTTTGCACTCCAGTGACGAGTACAAGGTCATGGCGCTGGCGGCCAGCGGCCAGCCGCAATGGGCTGAGGCTCTGTCGGCACAAGTGCGCGTGCAGCCGGGCGGCGGGCTCGAGTTCGATGACATCGACCTGAGCGTGTTGGCCGGCCCGCCGCGCCAGCCCGGCACCCCGCTGGAGCAGCGGCACTTCGACCTGGCGGCTTCAGTGCAAGTGGTGCTCGAGCGCAAGGTGCTGGCGATTGCCGAATGGCTGCGGGAAACCAGCGGTGAGCGTTCACTCGCGATGGCCGGCGGCGTGGCCTTGAACTGCGTGATGAACTCACGCCTGCGGGACCAGGGGCCGTTCGAATCGGTGTGGGTGCAGCCCGCCGCGGGCGACGCCGGCACCGCACTGGGTGCTGCGCTGTGGACCGATGCGCGCCAGCGCAGCCCTGAGCCGGCCGCTGGCAATGCGCAGACGGGCTGGCCGCTTGCGCCCCGCCGCTGGTCGATGACGCATGCCTATCTCGGGCCGGCCTGGTCGGACGAAGAAATCGAAACCCTGCTGCAGTGGAGCGGGCTCGACTACGAGCGTCTGCCCGACACCGAAGCGCTGGTGGAGCGTGCCGCCGAGTTGCTGGCTGATGACCACATCCTCGGCTGGTTCCAGGGCCGCATGGAATGGGGCCCACGGGCGCTGGGTGCGCGCTCCATCATTGCTTCGCCCCGCTCGACACAAATGCAGGCGCGGCTCAACGAGTTGAAAGACCGCGAAGACTTTCGCCCTGTGGCGCCCTCTGTCACGGCGGAAGCCTTTGACGACTGGTTCACGCCCACACAAGCCCAAGGCGGCCGCTCGCCCTTCATGTTGTTCACGCATCAGGTTCGGCCGCAGCAGGCCGGGAACATTCCGTCGGCCTGTCACAGCGACGGCAGCGCCCGCGTGCAAACGGTGGAAGCGCAAACCAACCCGCGTTTTCACGCGCTGCTGGAAGCGGTGGGCCGGCGCACCGGCGTGCCGGTGCTGGTCAACACCTCGTTCAACGTGCGCGGCCAGCCCGTGGTTTGCGGTCCGAAAGATGCGCTGGAAGCCTTTTTCACCACGCCATTGAATGCACTGGTGATCGGCTGCTTCGTGCTGACCAAGGCAGCCGCCCGGGCATGAGCGACGCCACCACAAGCGCCGTGCCTCGCCTCTCGGTCGTCGTGCCCACGTGCGGCCGTCCGCAGCTGTTGCGGCGCTGCCTGCAGGCGCTAATGGCGCAAGACCTGGCGCCGGCGGCGTTCGAGATCGTCATCGTCGTCGACGGCCCGGAGGGCAGTGCCGATGACGCCACGCTGGCGCTGGCGCAAGCCCTGGCCGCCGAGCGGCCGCAGCACGCACTGCGCTGCCTGCACACCGGCCAACGCCGCGGGCCGGCGGCGGCGCGCAACCTCGGCTGGCGCGCCGCCCGCGGCGCGCTGGTGGCGTTCACCGACGACGACACCGTGCCTGCGCCCGACTGGTTGTCACGCGGCGAAGACGCCATGCGCCATGGCCTGTGGGCCGCGCTGGGCGGGCGGGTGCGCGTGCCGCCGCTCGACGAGCCGCCAACCGACCACGAGCAAATGACCCGTGGCCTGGAGCGCACCGAGTTCGTCACCGCCAACGCTTTCGTGCGGCGCCGCGCGCTGCAACGCGTGCGCGGCTTCGACGAGCGTTTCACGCGGGCTTGGCGGGAAGACTCCGACCTGCAGTTCCGCCTGCAGGACAAAGCCGGCCCGGTCGGCCGCTGTGAACAAGCTGTCGTGCTGCACCCGGTGCGGCCCGAGCGCTGGGGCGTGTCACTGCGGCAGCAGAAAAACGCGTTCTTCGAAGCCCTGTTGTTCGCCAAACACCCGCGCCGTTACCGCGATCGGCTGGCCGGTGCGCCGCCGTGGGATTACTACGCCATCGTCTTGCTGGCGCTGGCCACGCTGGTATCCACCGCCACTGGCCGACGCGACACTGCATTTGCCAGCGCCGCGCTGGCCGTGGCGCTGGTGGCGCGCTTTGCCTGGCGGCGGCTGCGCAATACCTCTCACCGCCCTGGCCATGTCGTGCAGATGGCGTTGACCTCGCTGCTGATTCCGTTCTTGTCGGTGTACTGGCGTTTGCGCGGTGCCTGGCATTTCCGGGTCTGGTTCCTGTGAACGCGGCCGTGTTGCAAGCCGAGCCGGCGCTGCGTGCTGCTGCTGCTACCGAACCATTTTTAGGGGCACCGCGCCGCGTGGTTGTTTTCCGCGCCTTGATGCTGGGCGACTTGTTGTGCGCCACGCCGGCCCTGCGGGCGTTGCGCCGCGGGCTGCCGCACGCGCACATTGCGTTCGTCGGCCTGCCGTGGGCGCGCGAGCTGGTGTCGCGGCTCGACAGCGTCGATGAGTTCATCGAATTCCCCGGTTGGCCCGGCCTGCCCGAGCATCCGTTGGACCACCCGTCCAGCGCGCTGCGGTTTTTATCCGCCATGGCCGCACGCCGTGACGACTTGGCGCTGCAGCTGCATGGCAGCGGCAATGTCGTCAATTCACTGGTGGCGGAATTCGGCGCCGCGCGCAATGCCGGCTTTGCCAGCGCGACAGCATGGCGCCCGGCCGCCGATGCACAGCGCTTCGTGCCTTGGCCCGAGCACGGCACCGAAGTCGAGCGCCTGTTGATGTTGACTGACCACCTGGGCCTGCCGCGCCAAGGCTTGCAGCTCGACTTTCCACTGCAGGCCGCTGACCGCGCCGCCGCGCAGGCGCTGTGCGCCGGCCGCATCGGCACGGCAGGCCTGGCGCTGGTGCATGCCGGCTCGCAGCTGCCATCACGCCGCTGGCCGCCCGAGCGCTTCGCGGCGGTGGCCGATGCGCTGGCCGCACAAGGCCTGACGGTGGCGTTGACCGGTACCGCAAGCGAAGCGGCACTGACGCGCAGCGTGGCCGACGCCATGCGCGTGCCCGCGCTCGACTGGGCGGGCCAGACCACGCTGTGGACGCTGGGCGCGCTGGTGGAACGCGCCGCCGTGGTCGTCAGCAATGACACCGGCCTGTCGCACATCGCCGCGGCGCTCGGCACGCCCAGCGTTGTCGTTTCGAGCGGCGGCGACGCGGTGCGCTGGGCGCCGGCAGATGCCCAGCGCCACCGCGTGTTCTGGCACGACTTGCCGTGCCGCCCCTGCGCCTATGCGGAATGTCCGAATGACCAGGCTTGCGCGCGTGCTGTCGGCGTCGAAGCCGTCCGCGATGCGGCGTTGCAAGCGATTTCGAAAGCGATGACTCCCAGGATGACCCATGTCGATTGAACCCCGCGGCCGCCGCCTGCGCATCCTCACCTGGCATGTGCATGGCAACTACCTCTACAACCTGACGCAGGTGCCGCACGACTTCTGGCTGGTCACCGACGAGGCGCGCTCCACCCACCACAGCGGCCGCGTGGGCGTGCTGCCCTGGGGCGACAACGTGCACGAAGCGCCGCTGGCGCAGCTGCAGCAGATGGATTTCGATGTCGTGCTGTTCCAGCACCGCCGGCAGTGGGAGCACGATCAGCACCAGGAACTGAGCGCCGCCCAACGTGCCCTGCCGCGCATCGTGCTCGAGCACGACCCGCCACAGGGCAGCCCGACTGACACGCTGCACTGGTGCCAGGA
>JANXMO010000623.1 GCA_025354615.1 Burkholderiales bacterium
GCGGCGCCCGCTGCCTCCACACCGCCGTACCAATGGCGACCGAGCGCGCGTTCGAACCGCGCACCCACAAAGCCCAGCCGCGTCGGCAAGGCCCCGCCACTGACGCGCAAGGCGCCAGGGCGCGGCCGGTAGACGCCCAGCACCGGCTGCAGGCGGTCGAACCCGAGGCCGCCGCGGCCGCCGCCGTCAACACGCGAGCCGATGCGGTCATCGCGTACGTAGCTGAAGTCGGTCTCGACATTCCACACCAGGCCCAACTGGCGGCTGTTGATGCCGCTGTGCGCGAAACGCACCTGCGACAGCGACACGCCGATGCTGTGGCCGCCCAGATCCCACAGCAGGTCGGCATGCGGCCGCAGCATCAAGCCGCCCGCCACCGGGGCGTTGCCACCGCCGCCGCCGCCGGCGTACAGGCCCAGATCAAGCCCTATCGGCCCGCCGATCGGCAAGCGCCAGCCGGCTTCGGCGCCAATCGTGAACAGTCCGCCGCGCTGGCCGCTGATGGCGCCATAGACGGCGGGGCCGACGGACACGCCATGGTCGAGATCAATGCGGTAAGTCGTGCCGACCAGGCCCATTTTTTCCTTGCCCGGCAGCGTGACGCGCTCGGCGGTGACCCGCACCTGGGCGCCGCGCCGGGTGACGCCGCTGTCCAGGTCCAGCACCATGGCGCCGGCCGTCAGCGGCGCGGTCGCCATGACGAGCAACAGCCCTGCGGCAACGCGACAGCGGCGCTGCGAAGCGAAGGTGGGCAACGACGGCAACGCAGCCGCAAAACAGGCAAGACGAAACATCACAGGCATGGTCGAACGCGCACGGCGCAAACAGTCAACAAGAGTCAAACGAGCAGCCGCCGATGGTAACGAGGGCGCAGCACCTGGCTACCGCAGCGGGTTGACAGAAGGCCAGCGGTTAAAGTCGACACTGGTTTACTGGCATGCAAAAGAAAAATTCGTGTCGGCTGATCGCCTTTCCGCTGCGTTGAGACCCAGCCGATTTGCCACCGTGCATTCGGTTCAAACCGGTTTGAACTCCACTTTCAATAATCAATTACAGGTACTTACATGAAACACATTGCACTCGCCGCTGCCATCGTCGCTTCACAACTCATCGCTTTCTCAGCGTCGGCTATGGAAGCAGTTCGCGCCGAAGTCAAGGCTGATGCAGCATCGTCCGTTAAAGCAGGCGCCATTCCCCGAGGCCAAGGCAATGTCGTCACGCCGTCGGTTTCGCTGCAAGACCGTGCTGACGTGAAAATGCAAGCCCGTGACGCTGAAAAATCAGGCGCAATTCCCAAAGGCATGGGCAATGCCAACGTCAACAACAACAACAATCAAACGATCCACACGGACTCCGTGACCAGCCGTTCGCAAGTCAAGGCGGACACCGCTTCTGCCGTCAAGGCCGGCGCGATTGAAAAAGGCCAGGCTTACCCAGCCGCCAAGTAAGCAGAATTTCACTGCTTCAAAGCCACCTCCTTGAAAAAGGCGGTGGCTTTTTAACATCAGGCCGGGTTGGCCTGCAGGCTCTTGAGCGCCTGTTCGCAATCG
>JANXMO010000647.1 GCA_025354615.1 Burkholderiales bacterium
GGTCCGGTGCCCGACGGCAGCGTGGTTTCACTGCGCCACCGTGGGCGGCAGTTTTTGCAAGTAGTCTTCCAACACCAACGGGTCGAGCGGCTTCGTCAAATGGTGGTTGAAACCCGCTTGCGCTGCGCGCTCGCGGTCGGCCGCCGCACCCCATCCGATCAGGGCCACTAGTGCAATGTTTCACTGATGGCGGTACTTATAAAGCCGATGCATTTGGCGCTGTGGCAAGGCGCCCATCCTCGCGATACCGAGGTATCGCGAGGATGGGCAACGCCGCCACAGGGGCAAAGGCGCGGTTTTATAAGTGCCGATCAGCGTGAAACACTGCACTAGGTGCAAGGGCTTGAATTGCGGTTGCGCCCGCAGCGCCTGCGCGACCGCATAGCCGTCCATGCCCGGCAGGCCGATGTCGAGCGGCACCACGTGCGGCTGCAGGCTCTGCGCCAGCTGCAGGCCGCTGAGGCCATCGGCGGCGGCACTGGGTTCATGTCCCATGGCGTGCAGCAAAGCCACCAGGCTGGCCCGGCCATCGGCATGGTCTTCAATCACCAACACGCGCAGCTCAGCCGCCACCGGCGCTCGCGCCGCGGCAGCTGGCGGCGCGACAACGGTTGCTGCTGCTGATGCGGGCGCCGCCAGCGGTAGATGCAGCGTGAAAGTGGCCCTTTCGCCCAAGCCGGCGCTGTGAACTTGAATGCTGCCGCCATGCAGGTCAACCAGGCTTTTGACCAGCGACAAGCCAATGCCCAGCCTGCCCTGTGCACGTTCAGCGGTGTGCGGCAGTGGGGTGAACATCTGGAACAACTGGCCTTGCTGAGCCAGCGGAATGCCCACGCCGTTGTCGGTCACTTCCACCGTGGCGGCGGCGCCTGCGGGCGCTGCGGCGATGCGGATGCTGCCGCCGTCCGGCGTGTACTTGGCGGCGTTGTTGAGCAGGTTGGCGATGGCTTGCACGATGCGCGCCGGGTCGGCATCCACCCACAGCGGCTGCGGCGGCAGCGCCACGTGAACGGTGTGCCGCGCCGCCTCGATCGCGGGGCGGGCGGTTTCAACGGCCTGCTCGACCAGCCGATTCAAGTCAACCCCTTCCCGCTTGAGTTCGATCAACCCGCGGTTGATGCGCGACAGGTCGAGCAAGTCGTCGATCAGCCGCGTCATGTGAGCCACCTGCCGGCTGATGACGTCTTTGGCGCGTAGCTGTTGGTCCGGGTCGGTGGCGCGCCGCATCAATTCAACCGCGTAACGGATCGGCGCCAACGTGGCGAGGAATTCATCCTTGCGGCGGTCTTGCTCGCGCAGCATGGCCGCGTCGCGCACGCGCTCGATGTGCGCCCAGCAACGTTCAACAACCTCGCTGACCAGCGCCACGTCGCGTGCCGACCAGCGCCGTGGCGTTGCCTGGTGCACCGCCATCATCGCCACCAGCCGGTTGTCCTTGACCAGCGGCGCGGTGATGATGGCCTTGATGCCGATCGCGTTGAACATGCGGCCGACGCCGTCGTCACCGAGCTCGGCGTCGACGTCGTGCACGATCAGCTGGCGGCCGCTGCGCAGGTTGGAGGTGGCCTGCGGGCTGAACAAGTCGAGCGAGTACATGCCTGCGGTCGACGCCACTCCCCGGCACCGACCAGTCGCTGCGGATCGTGAAGCGGTCGCAGTCGTGTTCGACATCGGCATAGGCGCAGCGGGTGGCCTGCAGGTGCAGGCCGAGCAGGCGCGCAGTGGTGACCATGACCTGTGACGCGTCGGTCAGGCTGCGTGTCGCTTCGCCCAGCACGTCGAGGAATTTCAAGCGCTCTTCGTTGTCACGCACCGCTTCCTCGGCGTGCCGGCGGTCGGTCAGGTCGATGCACAGGCCGATCCATTCCACCGTTTTGCTGCCGTTGCGCACAGGCGCGCCCTGCGCCAACACGTGGCGGTATTCGCCGTCATGGCGCCGCAAGCGGTATTCAAATGACACCGGCGCGGCGCGGCGCGGTCCAGGCTGCTGAACCAGTGGCGCGCACGCGATCACGGTCTTCATGGTGAATGGCTTCCAGCCATCCCAGGCCGCTGTACTGGCTACGTTGCTGGCCCGTGAAGGCGGCCCACGACGGGTTGTCGATGCCAACATGACCATCGGCCCCGGTGTGCCAGATCACGGCTGACGTTGCAGCCCCGAGCGAGAACAGGCGCAAGGCGCTGAGCCGCTCGTCTTCAAAAACCAAGGAAGGCGAAACCATGCGGCAAACCTCTGCACAAATTAGCCAAGGCCGGCATTTTGCCGTCTTGCATGCGCCATGACTCCCCCACTTTTTCGCCCATGCCTAACAGTTGCGCAGCAGCGGGCCGTTTGTGGCCGGGCAGCCGCTGCACGGCGTCACCTAAACTCGATTTCATGTAAGGCAAAAACTCTGAGGATGAGCATGCAGCCCTCTCCGGTCGCAGACGTACAGACACCTCTCCTCGGCGAAGCCGGCATGGAAGCCGCGGTCAATGGCTTCGACTGGAGCCGCACGCCGCTGGGTGCCTCGACCTCGTGGCCGCAAAGCCTGCGCACCGTGGTTCGCCTGATGCTCGACTCGCGCTACGCGATGTGGCTGGCCTGGGGGCCAGAGCTGACTTTTTTCTGCAATGACGCCTACCGCCCCACGCTGGGCACGAAAACCGGTTTCATCGGCGCGCCGGCAAGCCAGGTCTGGGCCGAGATCTGGCCCGACATCGGCCCGCGCATCGACCGTGTGTTGTCCACCGCCACCGCCACTTACGACGAAGGCCTGTGCCTGTTCCTCGAGCGCAGCGGCTTTCGCGAGGAGACTTATCACACCTTTTCATACAGCCCGGTGCGGGGCGACAGTGGTGCCGTGGAAGGCATGTTGTGCGTCGTCACCGAGGAAACCGAGCGTGTGCTTGCGCAGCGGCGGCTGACCGCGTTGGCCGCGCTGTCCAGCAGCACCATGGGCGCCCACGATGTGGCGAAGGCTTGCCAGGCGGCATTGGCGGTGCTTGCCGCGGTCGCGGCCGATGTGCCTTTTGCGATGATTTTCCTGGTCGACGAAGGCGGGCAATCGTTTCACTTGTCCAGCGCTTGTGGGCTGGCGCCTGCGGCTTTGGCCGATGCTGCGGCGCTCGGCGCCGAGCTGTCGTCGCAGGTGGCCGCTGCCGGGGCGCCGGCCGACATGCAAGTCTGGTCTCACTTTGCCGATGTCTTGCCTGCCGCCTGCGCGTTGTGGAACGAACCGGTGCAGCGGGCCGTGGTGCTGCCGCTGGCACGCTACGGGCTGGAAAACCGCCAGTCCGGCTTTCTGATCGCCGGTGTCAGCCCGCGCCTGCCGCTGGACGAAGCCTACAAGCGCTTTTTCACGCTGGTTGCCACGCAGGTTGAAACCGGTATCGCCAACGCATTGGCGTTCGATGCCGAGCGCCGCCGCGCCGAAGAACTCGCCGTGCTAGACAAAGCCAAAACCACTTTCTTCTCCAACATCAGCCACGAGCTGCGCACGCCGCTGACCTTGATTGCCTCGCCGATCGAGGAGCTGCTGGCCAACGAAAGCGCCGCGCCGCGCCGCGAGCTGCTGGAGATGACGCAGCGCAACGCCCTGCGCCTGCAGCGGCTGGTCAATACCTTGCTCGAGTTTGCGCGCATTGAAGCCGGCCGCGTTGAAGCGGTGTTCGAGCCGGTCGACCTGGCGGAGTTGACGCGCAACCTGGCCAGCGTTTTCCGCTCTGCGATGGAGCAAGCCGGGCTGCGCTACGACGTGGTCTGCGACGAGTTGCCGCAGTTGGTGGCGGTGGACCGGGAAATGTGGGAAAAAATCGTTCTCAACCTGGTCTCGAACGCCTTCAAATTCACGCTCAGCGGTGCGGTGAGCGTGCGGCTTTGCGTGAAAGGCGAAGCCGTCGTGCTGACCGTTGCCGATACCGGCGCCGGCGTGCCGCCGCACGAAATACCGCGCCTGTTCGAGCGCTTTCACCGCGTGCAGGGCGTTTCCGGCCGCACGCAGGAAGGTTCGGGGATCGGCCTGGCCTTGGTCCAGGAGCTGGTGCGCCTGCATGGCGGCAGCGTTGACGCGCACAGTGAAGTCGGCCGTGGCGCCACCTTCAACGTGCGTTTGCCCTTGCCGCGTGGACCGGCCGTCAGCGTGGACAGCAAGGCCATGGGGCATGCCCTGGCTGGCGCCGGCGCCGATGCTTTTTTGCAGGAAGCCCTGGGTTGGAGCGGCTCCGCGCCTGCGGCGAGTGCTGCCGCAGCAGCAGCAACAGCAGCGTCGGCCGCCACCGCCGATCAAGCCAGCGGCGCCCAGCAGGATCGACGCTTTGCCGACACCTTTGGCGCGCGCATCGTGCTGGCCGATGACAACGCCGATATGCGCGCTTACATCCACCGCCTGTTGTCGCCGATGTACGACGTCGAAGGGGTTGCCGACGGCGAGCAGGCCTTGGCGGCGGTGCGCCAACGGCGAGCCGACCTGGTGCTGTCCGACATCATGATGCCCAGGCTCGATGGCTTCGGGCTGCTGCGCACACTGCGCGCCGATGCGTCACTGGCGCGCGTGCCCGTCATCCTCATCTCTGCGCGGGCGGGTGAAGAAGCGCGTTTGGAGAGCCTGGACGCCGGGGCTGATGATTACGTCGTCAAGCCCTTCTCCGCACGCGAGCTGGTGGCCCGCGTCGGGGCAATGCTGGAGCGTGCGCGGCAGATCACCGAGCGCGAGGCGCTGGTCGAATCGCTGCGCCTGCGAACCGCGCAATTCGAGGGCCTGCTGAATGCCGCGCCGCTGGGCGTTTACGTGGTGGACGCTGATTTGCGCATCGTCGAGGTGAACCCGACCGCCCGCCCGGTGTTCGGCGACGTTCCCGACCTCATCGGCCAGGATTTCGCCGCCGTGATGCACCTGTTGTGGCCGCAAGGCTTTGCCGACGAACTGGTGCATTTGTTTCGCCACACGCTGGCCACCGGCGAGCCGTATTTCACGGCCGAGCGCATTGAAAAACGGCTGGACCGAGACACCACCGAGTACTACGAGTGGCGCATCAACCGCCTGCCGTTGCCCGACGGGCGGCCCGGCGTCGTGTGCTATTTCCGTGACATTTCGGAGCACGTGCAGTCGCGGCGCAAGCTTGAAGCGTCAGATCGCCAGAAAGACGAGTTCCTCGCCATGCTGGCCCATGAATTGAGAAACCCGCTGGCGCCGATTCGCAGTGCGGGTGACCTGCTGTCGCGGCTTGCCGCCTCCGACGCCCGGGTGCAAACCGCCGCCGACATCCTGCGGCGCCAGGTCAACCTGCTGAGCCGGTTGGTGGATGATTTGCTGGACGTGTCGCGCATCACCCAAAAGCGGATCGAGTTGGCCAAGGCGCCGCTGCACCTCGCAGACGTGGTGGCGCAAGCCGTTGAAACGGTGGCGCCGCTGATGGAGGAAAAAAAGCACCGGCTCGAAGTGTCGAGTGCCGCGCCGCTGCGTGTGTGCGGCGACGCGGCCCGGCTGGTGCAGTGCGTCGTCAATGTGCTGGCCAACGCCGCGAAGTACACCGACGAAGGCGGCACCATTCGTGTCACCACTTTTGCCGACAGCAGGCAGGCGGTGGTCAACGTCAGCGACAACGGCACCGGCATCGCCGCCGACCTGCTGCCGTACGTCTTCGACTTGTTCGTGCAGAGCAACCGCACCCTGGACCGCTCGCAGGGCGGCCTGGGCATCGGGCTGTCGCTGGTCAAGCGACTGGTCGAACTGCATGGCGGCAGCGTCGCCGCGGCCAGCGGTGGCCCGGGCCTTGGCGCCACCATCGAAATCCGCCTGCCCCTGATGCCACCGAGCAACGACGTTGCCGTGCCGCCGGTTGCACCGGCTTTGCGCGCATTGAACGTGCTGGTGGTCGATGACAACGTCGACGCGGCCCAGACATTGCAACTGGTGCTTGAACTCGAAGGCCATACCGTCAAAGCGGTGCACTCCTCCGCTGAAGCGCTGCACTCGATCCTGACCGCGCCGCCTGAAATCGTTCTGCTCGACATCGGCCTGCCCGTCATGGACGGCTACGAAGTGGCGCGACGTGTGCGCGCATCCGCCATCGGTTCAGCGGTGAAGCTGATTGCGCTGACCGGTTACGGCCGTGCCGAAGACCGGCAACAGGCGTTTCAAGCCGGATTCGACGAGCACCTCGTCAAACCGGTCGAGCACGGCAAGTTGATGGACAGTCTGGAGCGGATTGCCAAGTTGTGATGGTTTGTATGCGGCGTCAGTAAGCCGCTGTTGCCGCTGGGTCTGACGAACGCAGGCAAATGCCGTAAAGCGCAGCCAACAGGTCGGATTGGCTGACCATGCCCACCAGCTGGTGCTGCGCGTTGACCACCGGCAAATGGTGATGGCGGGCGTCTGCTATCAACGCCACTCACAGCAAGTCTGCAGCCCACTCCGGCAGCGCCCGGCCCAACCGTATCAACCGGTTGATACGGTTAGGCAGTAGCTCTCCTATCCAACATCGCGTTGAAGTTGAAGTTGAACCCATGGGCATGACATCTTGAACTTTGTTCTTGCCAAGGGCTATTTGATGAAGCTGCTTGAGAACGTCTGGGCGTCGAAGCACCTGAAGAAGCAGCCGCCGGAAGTATTCCAGCAGTTCAAAGCGATCGTGGAGTCAGCAGCCGTTGACCAGTATGGACCGGGCAGCGCTAAAGATCGCGAAAGCTTGGTTCAAGATCTGAGAAAACCGGCGCAACGGCCGTCAGTTTGTAAGACGTTGTTGCTTTAAGTGCGCTTTTACTTCACTGGCCAGCCGGTCAGCCAGCGCTGCGTGCTCGTCTTCCTGAACGATTTCTTTGTCGCAGGGCATCTTCTGCAGGATCGACATCGCAGATTCAAACGCGGGCATCAGCGCGTCATCGTCAGGCCTCGCCACCAGCATGTACAGCCGGAAGTTATCCAGCGTTCCATTCACGCTGGTAATCTGGCCGAGCAGCTTGTGCGCTTTGTCCTTGATGGTCTCGGCCGCAGCCATGTCGAACGAAATTGGCTCCACGCAATGCCAGACGCCGTTTTTCCATGCATGTTCGAATCGAATTTCGTCACCCTGAACAGAGATCGTCTTTGGCTCGAAGTACCTCAACAGCCGTCGTTGCTCCAGGTCGCGCTTGAAGTTGCGCCACACGTCATCGTCCGTCCGTCGCA